>JBGSZT010000146.1:0-30952 GCA_041750255.1 Synechocystis sp. | reverse complement strand
TTGAAAGGCTCGGCGTTTTGCTCCACTTAGTTTGGCGGAAGCTAGCCGTAGATCTTCTATCTGGGACTGAGTTAGCTTCCGTATTTTGACTGGAGAGACGGGTGACATTCTCAATCTTGTTAAACTACATTCAATACATTACTCTACTTTACACCCCGGTACTTTTTTTGTCGGACATCGCCTTAATTTACCTCAATGTCGAAAGAAGGCTCGCACTCTAATCTTTGATTGAGTGCCGACAGCAATTCTCATTTTGACGGCGTTGCTTAATTCAGGTATGAATGCGAACCTTGCACATATCCAGAAGGTAGTTTGAATCAAGGTTTAAAAAGTGGTATCTTTAGAGATTCATATTGCAAATCAGCAACGCCAGATTTTCATCTTCTAGATGTAAAAAAATCGCCTCTTGGAGATTTTTAACCACTTCATCAAGGGTCTGTCCTTGGGTTACAATGCCAATTGCCGTACATTCCGCTACATATCCCGACTGCTCACCATAGCGAATTACAGAATGGATGTTTTGCTGTAATTTCATGCTTTTCCTTCCTCTGCCTTTTTAGACTTACGGGCAAATCTGCGCCCAATATCATCCACTACGCTATCCCGTCCAGCACCCAGCCCCGAATCCTTAGCATATCTATAAGCCACCAAAGCCGCTGCATAGGCTTCACTCCCCACCACCATTACCGTATCATCCATCAATTCTTGCAATTGATTCACGGCTTGCAGCATGGGATAAAGATCGTTCAGAAGTTGCACATCCTTTTGCATCTCTTCTACTTCAAAGGCACGAGGTAAAAATCCATCATTCTGACTTACCAGTTCCATTGTTTTTTGCACAAACACCCGACTTTTATCACCTATTTTGAGCATAGTCCTACGCTCTTCGGTGGGAATATCAATTAGGAACGATAACTTAGCTTTAATTGTGGCTAATGCTGCCATTACCGCATCTTTATCAGCTTGAGAGAGATTAGCACTTACACGGTTTTCCATATTATTCTTTCTGATTGTTCGGTTAGACTTGCCTGAAATAGCTTAACATTTGCAGTCATTTTTACTAGAACGGGATTGGCCGGAGTCGAACCGGCGGCCTAGCGCTTAGGAGGCGCTCGCTCTATCCATCTGAGCTACAACCCCAAAAAACAGGCCTTATGATATTACCATTTTAGAAAAAAACCAACACTTCTTGGCGCCATCCTTTGCTAATCTTTGGGTAATCTTGATTTATTTTCTATGAACTGGCGTCGTTTTTGGTTGCTCCTCGTCCTCGGTTTTTTGCTTACACTTGGCCTTGCCTGGGGTCGAACTTGGCTGAGCCCCACTCTGGTTGTCACCCCCCCCTCCAATCCTAGCGAGAGTCCTAGTCAAAAAATTCAGCCCCTACCGGCCGCTACCCAAGCCATTCTAGCCAGTGGACCGGGGGGCAAAGTTTTTGAACCCCCGAGGGGAGACGTGCGTCTAGCGGTGATTAGTGACCTGAATAGTGCCTACGGCTCGACGGACTATGAAGAAGAAGTCAAAAAATCCCTCACCCTCCTCCCTTTTTGGCGGCCGGACATGGTAATTTGTAGTGGGGATATGGTAGCTGGCCAAAGCCCGACCCTATCCGAGGCTCAGATTCGCGCTATGTGGGCGGGGTTCGACCGGCATATTGCCGCGCCATTACGCGATGCGAACCTACCCTACGGATTTACCCTCGGCAACCACGATGCCTCCAGTGCCCTGGGGATCAAGAAAAACTTTTTGTTTCAACAGGAGCGGGATCTAGCCGCGGAATATTGGAACGACCCGGCCCATGACCCCGGCATTGAATTTGTTGATCGCCATGAGTTTCCCTTTTACTACACCTTCAAACACAAAGATATTTTTTTCATGGCTTGGGATGGCTCCTCCAGTCATATTCCCCCGGAAAAATTAGCCTGGGTAGAAAAGACCCTCGCCAGTCCAGACGCCCAGGGTGCAAAAATGCGAATTCTGCTGGGTCATTTGCCCCTCTATGCCGTGGCGGTGGGACGCAACGAACCCGGAGAAGTGATGGACAATGCCGATCAACTTAAAACCCTGCTGGAACGCTACAACGTCCATACCTACATCAGCGGGCATCACCATGCCTACTATCCCGCCCATCGAGGCAAACTACAATTACTACACACAGGCATTCTGGGAACAGGGCCCCGTCCTTTGATTGATAGTAGCTTGCCCCCCTGGAAAACCCTCACGATTGTGGATGTCAACTTCCAAGACCCGGATTTAACGACCTATACCACCTACGATGTCAAGACCCTAAATCTAGTGGAATATGCTCAATTGCCGCGCTTTATTGCCGGACATAACGGTATTTTGCTACGGCGGGATGTCGCCCCCGACAGCTTGAGTGCTCAGGAATTGTCCCTATGTGAAAACCGTCTTGGCAAAGCCCGCTGTCAGCCCTAGGGCATGATGGGCCGCTGGGGAGTCTGCCAAATCTTAAAACAATAAGTATAATGGCCTAACACTTTACAGCTTTTGTTAAATGGAGGCTATTTAATTTGCGTTTTATCCTCACAGCGGTCTTGATGACCTTATTTTTCCCGGCTCCCGTTCTTTCTCAAACGGCGACTTTCTACGGACCTAGTTTTGCTGGCAAACGGATGGCCAATGGGAAACGATACAATCCCAACCACTATGTGGCGGCCCATCCCCGTTACCCCTTTGGCACTCGTCTGCGGGTCACTAATCGTAAAAACGGCCGCTCGGTGGTGGTCACTGTCACGGATCGTTGCTCCTGTTCGATTGACCTGAGCCGCGCCGCCTTCAAGCAAATTGGCAATATCCAGCGAGGACGGATTCCTGTGCGAGTCAGTCGCCTCTAGCGCTGTGACTCCAGAAACTGAGCATAGCTCAATTCATTAATCCGATTCCAACCAACGCCTTGTTCTCGGAAAGCTTTCCATGGCTCATAGATAGCCCTAAAGCTCGCGTCTTTGCTAGCATTAGCTTCAAGCAAGGCTTGGGACGCCGTTTGAGCGGCCGTCAGAATTGCAGGGGAGTAGGCCGTGAGTTGGGTGCCGCTTGCCACTAAGTTTTTCAGGGCTTGGGCATTTAAGGCTTCGTACTGAGCCAACATATTAAGATTGGCTTCCTTGGCGGCGGCGCTGACCATAGCCTGATAGGCGGGGGGTAATTTGTCCCAGAGGGGCTTACTAATTAATAAATCTAGGGTTGGACCCGGTTCCCACCAACCGGGATAGTAATAGTATTTGGCGGCTCGATTCAAGCCTAATTTTGTATCATCGTGGGGCCCGACCCATTCTGCGGCATCGATGGTGCCTCGGTCTAAAGCCAAAAAGATTTCTCCTCCCGGTAATACCTGCACATTAACTCCCAGTTCTGCCATGACTTGGCCCCCTTGACCGGGAATCCGCATTTTTAGACCTTTTAGGTCAGCTAAGGATTTAATCGGTTGTTTAAACCAGCCGCCCATCTGAGCTCCGGTATTTCCAGCCGGAAAATTAATAGTACTAAAATCGCCATAGATTTTTTGCATCCCTTCTAGCCCGCCTCCGTGGTAAAGCCAAGCGTTTTGTTGTTGGGCAGTGAGACCAAAGGGCATGGCACAGGCAAAGCCTAGGGCTGGATTTTTGCCGATGTAATAATAACTAGCGGTATGTCCACATTCCACCGTGCCATTCTGCACGGCATCCAAGACTTCTAGCCCCGGTACAATTTCCCCGGCGGCGTAGGGGGTGATCGTAAAGTTGCCACCGCTCATTTCCTTAACCCGTTGGCAAATTAGCTCTGCGCCGCCATAGATGGTGTCCAAGGATTTGGGCCAACTGGTGACCATGCGCCATTTGAGTTTGGGGAGACCGGCTCCCTGGACTGGGCTGGGAGTTGATTTTTGACTACAGGCCACGAGGGCGCTGGCACTACCGACGGCGATCGCCGTTTGACCTAATAGAGTACGACGTTTCATAGTGAAAATTTTTGAGACTGAAATTAAGCATATTCAATTTCAGCCAAAAAGCTGGTGACAAGACTTGAACTACTATCCGGACCACGGCAATGAGCGTTTGCTATTTTTCGTCTGCTACGGACTGCGAAACCATGAATTATATGGATGACATTGGAATACCCGCAGATTCAAATTTGGCGAAACACCAAAACCAAAGAGCGGATAGTTTACCCACTGCACCCAGGCTGGCCCGATCACCTGAATGTCAAAGAAATCAACACACCCAGACTTACGTCAGAAGTCAAAGGAATTTAACGCAAAACTTACTCGTCATCATCACGGGATTCATTGGACTGCTTCTCAGACTCGCTACTGCCTTTCATGAAAACCGTAACCAAGCTCACTAAGGTTCCTCCGCTCATAATACTTGACTCTACTGTCCTGCCCAAGACACCGAGCCATGTTGCGCCAATCATTCCAACAAGGGCGACCGCCAACCCAAACCTTGAGCCTTGACTACGGATTTTTTCCTCGCTTTTTAACGACTCAGCCTCTATTTTTAGCGATTCAGCCTCCATAGAGAATCTGTGTGCCTGCTCCTTTTCAGCCATTGCCAAAATTCTATCGGCACTACCCGGCAAAACTTGCTCGTAGCCCTGAAAGATGCTGGGAAGAGGCAATGGGCCAGAGTGAAAATGGCTTGCCGCTTGTGAAATATTTGGTGTTTTGAGAGCATTAATCGGGATGCCACCCGGCTTGGTAATGCCTTGAGACTCATTGTTAGGTGTGAGACTGCTGGGTGTTTCTGGCAATTCTTCCCTAGACATTTTCAATTGCACGATTGATTTCTTTGCCTACAGCCTTCCAATCAGCGGCAAGAGCACGACGATCCGATTCTTGTCCATCTCTTGAATAAACTCCGACAGAAGAATACATTTCAGTCGAAGAGGAGCGATTCGTATAGACCCTGAAGCGTAGATGCCGACCCCCACCAATATCGAGGGTTCTAGAAATGCCATCCAAAAAAGCAAAAAGCTTTCTTTTGCGTGTTAAACCTTTCATACTTGAACCTCGTTTTGTCTCTTGTCCGATCCTAGCAAAGCAGGATGAAATATCGTTTCTATTCTATTGGGTGGGGATAGCCTCAAGGATTAGGTAAAAATTCGGGAAGCAACTTCACTAAATCCTGAAAGCTAAGCTGGTGACGGGATTTGAACCTGCGACCGGCTGATTACAAATCAGCTGCTCTACCACTGAGCTACACCAGCATTGGAATTCCATAATATCAGAAAGTCTAACCAGGTGAGCTAGACTATTCCGCTAATATTGGCTCTATTTTTTCAATTAAGCCGTTACTGGGGAAAGGGAGCCGGGCGGACAGATACCGTCATAACCGTTTGTTCACGGCGAACTTCAAGGTCTAGTCCCTTACCAATGGGACTTTGTTCCACCTGTTCTTGAACATCTGCGGCGGTCGCCACTGCCACCTGTCCCACCTTTAAAATAATATCTCCGGGTTTTAACCCGCCCTCACCAGCGGGGGAATTATCCATAACTTTAATAATTAGCACACCTTGGTCGCTATCCACGGCAAAGGGAAGGTCCTTGGTCTTCAGCAATTCTTCTTGAATGGCTGGGGTAAGCGTAACCATATGGATACCGAGGTAGGGGTGATCAATTTTCCCTTGGCTGAATAATTGTTCAGCAATGCGCTGGGCCGTTTGAATGGGAATCGCAAATCCTAGGCCTTGGGCATCGGCACGAATGGCTGTATTGACACCAATAACTTCTCCCTCGGCATTGAGCAAGGGACCGCCGGAGTTACCTGGGTTGATAGCGGCATCGGTTTGAATGAATTTTACTCGTTTATCAGGAACGCCGACTTCTAAACTAGACCGGCCAAGGGCGCTAATAATACCGACAGTAACTGTGTTGTCAAGGCCCAGGGGGTTACCAATGGCGATCGCCCATTCTCCGGGGAGTAGAGCATCCGATTGCCCCAACACCACCACGGGTAGATTAGCGGCGTCAATTTTAACCACAGCAACATCTGTCATCGGGTCTACCCCCACAACCTTGCCGTCATACACCGTGCCATCTTTGAGGGTAACCTTAACCCGGTCGGCCCCCTCGACAACGTGGGCATTAGTCAAAACCTGACCATCGGCGCTCAAAATAAAGCCTGAGCCGGTGCCGCGTTCTACTTTTTCTCGGGGTTGGGGCGTTTCTTGCCCAAAAAAGCGACGAAAGAACGGCTGGTCATCGGGAAGTTCTGGTTGACTGGGCAGGTCTCGGGCGGCGTCAATGCGGACAACGGCGGGGCCGACCCTTTGAGCCGCCTTGGCAATAAAATTAATATCGTTATCTCCCCGACGAGGCACAAACGGCAGGGCGGGCGGGCGTTCTGGGCTGAGGGATAAAACTTGACGAGGCGGGGACTCCGGCTCCGGTGCAAAATAATAGCCCCCCATCACTCCGACGCCTCCCCCTAGGGCGAGGAAAAAAAGAGCGGCACCAAGCTGTTTTGTGATCAAATTCATCGGCAAAAAGCGCAAAGCGGGGAGAAGTTGAATTGGATCTCCAGTTTAGTTCAACCGCAATTAATCAGGGATTCGAGCGCCGTTTAATCCTGAACGGTTGCTGAAAATCATTCGTTTATTAATTTTTCTTATGGAGCTAAGCGGATTCGAACCGCTGACCCCTTGCATGCCATGCAAGTGCTCTACCAACTGAGCTATAACCCCGTGTAGTCCGTTATCAATAGTAGATTAAATTTTCCTACTTTGTCAAGATGTCTACGCAAAAAAGTCTAGGTTAGGGGCGAACTAGCGGGCAAAATGTTGCTGGAGTACATTCCAGATAGAACAGTCCCAGTAGTCTATGTGGGAGCAAATCAGTCCATTGTGATCAAGCAAGAGGTCACTGCGACCGGAAATATGAATGCGGGGTTGCCAGGGCAGGGGCGTTGTCCAACTTAGGGTCCAGCGGGTGGTGATGAGGGTTCCCTCGGTGCTGATGCTGTGGAGTTCTAGCTGAATCTCTTGAAACCAGCGTTGCATGAAGCCGATCATTTCTTGGTATCGTTTTAGTCCACGAAATTGGGTCAGGGGGTCTTTGAAATAGACATCGGGAGCATAGATGCTAAACGTAGGTTGTTCGGGAAAACGTTGATAATCGGCTGTGAGAATTTCGAGAATATCCATGTTGATTAACCCAGGGGTGTATTTAAAAGAGCGGTGGAAAATAATCCCCCAATGCAGACCATGCCGATCGCCCACATGGGGGATCTAAGCAAGGGCCAATCGATGATATAAAAAAGGATAAATAACAGCCGAGTCACCACAAAAGCTACAACGTAAAGAGAGGTTTTTTCCGATGCGGTATCAGTGACATAAACCGTTAATGTCGCCGCCGTAAACAGAATAAAAGTTTCAAAGGAGTTTTGGTGGGCCCAGGTTGCGCGTTTGGCGTAGTCGGGTAGGCGATCAAGCATGGCCCTCGGCGCACTCAGGTCGATGCCGATGCTGACCCTACCGTAGACCACGACCAGATAGGGTAAATATATTATGCCGGCGGTGATCGCCAGACCATAGAGCAATAGTTGAGCGGGGATTAGCGGAAGATTCAACACACAAATAGTCTCAGAAAAGTTAACAAAACTTAACTGTATCCCATGGGGTGCTGTTTTCACCATCCCATTGGCGATCGCCGGGTAAAGATACGGACGATACTTTTGACCGAATCTGCATAAATTCCTCACAAAATGCAATCTTATCTTGACAGAAGCCCAATAATAGCTACGATGGGTTTAGTCTTGTCTTCCTCACCTTGATTCTGCCGATTGTTTCGGCTTATACACATCTGCGGTATTTATCAATACTATGTTCAGCAGTCTAAAAAATCTATTTGGTCGCAAGCTCCAAGGTGTCGGACTAGAAATCACTCCAGAGCGACTAAATTTAATCAAACTTGACAAACAAGGGCAAAATTACAAGCTCAGTAAATTTTGTACTATTTCCTTGCCTGAGGGCATTTTCGAGGAAGGTAAGATTGTAGACTCTCCCTCCCTAGCGGAAATGATCCAGGGGTTATTTAAGGAAAATAAAATTTCTGCCAAGCAAGTGGCGACGGCGATTCCCATGCGCGAAGCCATTATTCGTATTATTCCAGTTCCAGCGGAACTGGATGAACAGGAACTGCGGGATATGGTCTTGAATCACGAAGCGGCTTTGTACTTGCCCTATCCCCGCGAAGAAGTTGATTTAGATTATCAAAAACTCGGTTTCTTTGAAGATGATGATGGCATTGAAAAAGTACAAGTTTTATTAGTTGCCACCCGCAAAGAAGTCACCGATTCCTATCTCGATACCTTTCAGCAGGCGGGTTTGGAAGTAGATGTGCTAGAAATCAACAGTTTTGCCCTCATTCGCACCATTCGGGAGCAACTACGCCAGTTTGGTTCTAAGGAAGCCGTTGTTTTAATTGATATTGAATTTGATAGCACCGAAATTGCGGTCATTGTTGATGGGATCCCTCAATTTTCGCGGACAATCCCCATTGGCACCTACCAAATGCAGAATGCTCTTTCCCGGGCTATGAATCTTCCCCCGTCCCGAGACCCTAGTATTCTCCAGGACATGACGATTCCGGTGACGCAATTTGATACCCTGAGTACCCAAGGCACCGCGGTTAACCCAGGTATGACAGCCCTAATGCGGGTGATGGGAGAATTAACCGATGAACTGCGCCGGTCGATTAACTTCTACCTCAATCAAAGTGAAGACTTGGAGCTGGTGCAATTGCTCTTAGCTGGTCCCGGCGGTGGATTGTTGCAGTTAGATGAGTATTTAACCCAACGCCTCAGTATTCCCACTATGCAGATTGACCCCTTCAGTGCCCTGGTGATCGAGGTAGACCAACCAATTTCCAGTGCTGAACGCCCCAGCCTAGCCACCGTTCTTGGTCTAGGTTTGAGGGAAGTGTAATCTTTACTCTACTCACCAAAACTCCCACCCGCCGAATCATCCCCCTCGCTTGCAATGACCTATGTATAGTTTAGATGTTAATTTTCTTAAGGACCGCAAGGACGACAGTACCAAGCTGACCCAAACCGCCACCACCGTTGAGCAACCGACTCAAAACCTAAGGGAACAATTACCTATTTTTATCGGTGCCGGTATTTTGGTGTTGTTACCTGGATTGGTGGGGCTATCTATTTTGGGATTGAACTACCAGCAGACCCAAGCAAACCAAGCCATTCAACAGCTTGACCAAGAATTGGCTCAGCTTGCTGCTCAAAATAAACAAATCCAAGAACTAGAGGCTAAAACCGCCGTCATTCACCAGGAAGCTGATGGCTTAGTCGGAGTATTTAGCCAAGTCAAACCCTGGTCAGCCATTCTGCAAGACCTGACCGATCAGACCCCCGCCACCGTGCAACTGAGCAGTATTCAGCAGGCGGGAAAACAACTGACGCTTTCCGGTTTTGCCGATAACTACGCCTCCTTGAATGACTTTTTGTTGACATTGCAAAATTCTCGATTTTTAAAGGCAGACCAAACCAAATTGGTTTCTGCCAATGAAGCGGCTCTGCCCATTAGTGGCGAGGGAGCCACCGCCGAAAAGAAAGAGGCCCAAGACCTCAAAGCCGATGCG
Organism: Synechocystis sp.; assembly: GCA_041750255.1. Classification (GTDB taxonomy): domain Bacteria; phylum Cyanobacteriota; class Cyanobacteriia; order Cyanobacteriales; family Microcystaceae; genus Synechocystis. The sequence goes on along the minus strand of JBGSZT010000146.1, from coordinate 21,360 downwards.
GAAGCCAGCGGCGTGGTTATTCCCCAGGGAGTCAAGTACACCATTCAGACTCAGGTGACGGATACCCCAGATCAAGAACTCATCGATGATTTGATCAAAAAAGGATCCTCTGGATTGGTCGCTCGCTTCAAACTATTGGAGCAAAGCGGTGTGCTCAAAGCGCCCGCCAATGCCCCCAAAGTTCCCGTTGTGGCCCCTGCCCCCCCAGCGGACGGGTCTGCACCTACGCCATCCCCTAATCCTTAGCCTGGCTTTTTTGAGGAGTGAAAAACCATGACGACAACGCAAGATTATTCGACAACGACTATTATCGATGAGTTTGGCTCTGAGGCAAACTATCCTACAGCCTTTGGTATTACCTTTACGCCCAAGGTCAGTGGCATTGCCCTCGGCTTATTGGGAATTGTGGGGGCGGGCTATGTTCTAGTCACCTTCTTTATGCCGGCTTTGGAGCAGTACGCCAAGCTGAGGCTAGACCAAGAGATTAAGCAGCAACAAATTGACCAACAAAAATCCGGCCAATTGGAACGACGTAAGCTAGAAGCAGAAGCAGGGCTACGTCGGGCGGAGGCACGGCGGGAGGTAATCAAAACCCTCTACGCCAATTCCACCGAGCTAAAAACCCTATTACTAGATATTCAATCTCGCTTTAAGGCTCGTCAGGTGGACTTAGTAAATTTTTTACCCCAAGGCGATCCGGTGGTGATTGGGGATGACTCCCTAGGGGCTGGGGCCAAAAATAAGCTCAAACGTCAGACCTACCAAATGACGCTTCGGGGTCCCTTTGGTAACACTCAAAATCTGATTCGTGATTTGGAACGGCTTCAACCTTTAATTCTGATGAAGGATTTTAAGGTGGATTTAGCCCAAGCAGATATCCCCGTCAAAATGGTGCGGACGGGCAACACGGTGCAGATTCAACCGCAGGCAGAAGATACCCTCAACACCAGCATGAGCATTGATGTCCTATTACCCCTGACCCCAGAGGAAATTGCCGCCTTGGCACCGCCCCCGCCGCCCCCCGGTGAAGAGGGAAAGGACAAAAAATCTGATGACAAGAAAGCCGAGGAACCGCCAAAGAAATAAAAACTAATTTTTCCGTATTCTGACTAATTTTCCAGCATTGTTGAATAATTAACTCTTAAGTGTGTGATGAGGAGCAAACCCGTGAATAATTATCGTTTTTGGTTAATCGCAAAGGTTGTGGTTGGTCTTTTAGTTGCCATGCAACCCGCCGAGGCAACATCAAAAGAAATTAAGCCCGATTTTTCGAGGGATCTTGACCCTAGCGCCTTGGCTTTACCCGATCCGTCTTTAGCTGTGACGGATACTCAGACTTTTTCGACGGACAGTCTAGATAAATTGACTGATGCGAGTATATCTAAAGCATTTGATGTCCAAAAATTAGAACTGGCTCAGGTTCCCTTCCCTGGCACAGGCAGAGCGCCTCAATCTTCGCCGCCGGTGATGGTTCCCAATCCAGAAATTATTATTAAATCCAACGGAACCGGCAATCCCGATATTTTATCTCCCACGGTTCCCGTTGCTCCAGTCCTTCCCCGTGCGGTGGCTCCACCCGTTGGGGATATGTCTATTTCAAATATTAATACAACCTATGACTCTATTAATTTAGGTCAGCGGGGAAGTACGATGATTCCTCGCTTAGTTCTGCGCCAAGCTCCTGTTAAGGAGGTGTTGTTGGTGCTAGCTCGTTATGCGGGCATGAATATTATTTTTACAGATGGTTCTGGTGCAGGATTAGGAACTCCCGGCGCGGCTCCAGCACCCGGCGTTGTCACCTCTCCCACGGCACAAACCACTATATCCTTAGATTTAGAAAGAGAGTCCGTTCAGCAGGTATTTAATGCAGTTTTGATGGTATCTGGACTCAAAGCAAATCTTAGAGGTAGCACTGTTTTTGTTGGGCCAGATTTGCCCCCCCAGGCGATGAATCTGGTAAGTCGAACCATTCGTTTGAACCAAGTTAAGTCCTTTAATGCTGGGGTGACACTCTCGGCCCAGGGGGCAGAATTTCAACGCCTTGTTACTAAGACAGAAGATATTACCGATCCGCTAACCGGGCGAGTGACCGGAAAGAGAGAATTGCCGTCACAGCTAGAAGCCATTAAAGTCGCGGCATCGGCTGGAGGGTCGGCTCCTCTTCTTTTAAATGGTCTAAGAATTTCTACCGATGACCGATTAAATTCAATTACCCTAGTGGGAGAACCCCGACAGGTCGAAATTGCCTCCTCTTTGTTGACTCAATTGGATGCTCGTCGTCGCCAAGTGGCAGTAAATGTCAAAATTGTGGACATTAATTTAAATAACATCCAAGATTACAACAGTAGCTTTTCCTTTGGGTCTGGAGACTTTACCTTCATTCAAGACAATGGAGCCGCTGTTATGCGTATTGGGGAAACAGCTCCTATTACTCGCGCAGATGCCAATAGTGCATCAGGTCGGATCAGTAATCCTATCACTATTCCCAATCCCTTTGAAGAGTCTACGACTTTCCTTTTGCCTAATTCCACGTTTGGTGTTCCTGGTTACGGAGAAGGCATTTTTGGTGTTGATGAAGTAACCGGAGCGGCGGGTTATATTCTTCCGAGAGGCGTTGCAGAATTTTTTAGTGGTGTGGCAGGTGTCTCTGGTAATCCATTTTTGGCGGGTCTTACAGATTTGACACTCCCTGAAGATACGATCATTACGCGAACCCTTGACGGAACGACAGTATCACGGGGCACACCAGCAGAAGCAACTGTGGGACTTCCTTCCTATTTCCAATATCCCAAACGCTTTCAAGCTCAAGTGGAAGCACAAATTCGTAGTGGCAATGCCAAAATCTTGACCGACCCGACTTTGATGGTGCAGGAAGGTCAGCAGGCTCAAGTCAAATTAACCCAATCGGTAATTTCAAGTATTGATACTCAAGTAGACCCCTTGAGTGGCGTAAGAACAACTACTCCTGTGCTATCTGATGTCGGATTAACACTTCTCGTTAACGTTGACAGTATTGATGACAATGGCTTTATTAGTATGACCGTTGCACCAACAGTTGCTTCTCCTGGGGGTACACAACGTTTTGAGAGTGGGCCCGGCGCGAATAACACCATTACCTTAATCAATAAACGAGAATTAACTTCTGGTTTAGTTCGGCTACGAGATGGTCAGACTCTAATTTTGTCGGGGATTATTTCAGAAATCGATCAAACTATCACCAGTAAGGTGCCAATTTTGGGCGATATTCCCATTATTGGGGCATTATTTCGCAGTCAGACCGACAGCACAGACCGCTCTGAGGTGATTGTGATGTTAACCCCGCAAATCGTGAGTGATGGCTCTGAATCTCAATTTGGTTATAACTTCACTCCAGGGAAAGCCACCTCTGAGTATCTCCGCAAACAAGGATTCCCTGCCCAAGCTCTACCTTAATCCTGGCTTCCCTTGTATGAACAAAAGTGCTAATTGGTTCTTGGCTGTATGTGTCGTGTTTTTTTCTTTCTTTGCTTTCAAAGGCCATACAGCTAGTCCCAATGAGTATGGATGCAGGCTAGAAAATGGAGTTTATGATTGCCAGAAAAAATCTTGCTCGGAAGGTTATATTGATAATCAAATCAAGTTCCAGCTTGATGATCACATTAGCCGTAATGCTCGAACAGCCATTGGTTTAAAAAAGATAAAAAAATCTGACTTTGATCAAATTCTACGCTTTAAAGGTTGCTTGGTTGATCGGGATAAAGATTCAGGTTTACTGATTTATCAATGGAAAAATGTTAAGAACAGCAATATAAAACTCATTGCAGTGCAAGGAAAATTCAACGCCAATGGAGAACTTTTCAACTGGAAGGGAATTTATGATTGATTACGATGAACTTGGAGATATCTTGTACATCAACATTTGTGATCCTTACCCAGAGCAAGATTCCGAAGAAATTGAAGAAAATATAATCGCTCGGCTGAATCCAGTCACCGACAAAATCGAAAATTTAGAGATTCTGTTCTTCTCTAAGCGACTTCACCACCAGCAAACATTGAACTTGCCATTAATTGCTGATTTGCAACGTGCTATTCCAACCTAATTTAAGATACTGACTCCAAAACCATGATTACTCCTCGTTTGGCTTTGCCTCTAATTCTTCTAGGAACCTTGTTCAGCTCCCCGGTTCAAGCCGAAAGCGTCGAAGACTTGAGTCTTTTACTTTCGACCAAAAAATGCTCCCTCTGCAACTTGAGCGGGGCGGGGCTAGTCATGGCTAACCTGAGCGGAGCCAACCTAGTCGGGGCGAACTTGGCCGGTGCTAACCTCAGTCAGGCAAATTTGACAGGCGCAAATCTATCCGGGGCGAATTTAGCTGGAACCTCCTTTAATGGTGCAAACTTAACCGGCGCTAACCTGGCAGGGGCGATCCTAGATGGTACTGACTTACGAAATGCCTATTTGATTAATGCGAATTTTATCGCCACTAGCCTAGAAAAAGCCTACCTCCAAGGGGCGATCGGCACTCCGACTAATGCCGGAACTCCCGAATTATTCTACGGTTGGGGATTATTGGAAACTCGCAAGGGAAATTTCAAGTCTGCGATCACAAATTACGATAAAGCTCTATCCCTTAACCCAGAATTTGCACCGGGATATTTAGGATTGAGCCTTGCTTACCTAAAATTGGGAAATGAAACCGTTGCTAAGCAGAATGCAGAATACGCCGTAGCACTTTTTAAACAACAAGATAACCAAAATGGCGTTGAAACCACCGAAAACTTTTTAAAAAACCTACAATCTATCGAGGAAGCCCGTACCCGCCAAGCAGGAACGCCTCAACTGGATTCCATTGTTCGAGGTGTCGCCTCCATTGCCCTTAAGCTCTTGATGAGTGGCGTTGGTTTCTAGACCTTGCTAAATTTCTAAATTTTCCTGACACCAAGTTCCCTCACCCCGAAGGAGAGGGAACAGGAGCAAGAATCACTTCCATTGGCTCCCTTCGCTTTTTGGCCGTGAGGGTAAGGTTAGAATATGAGAAAAACGGTAGTAATTTGTGACAACGTTGGGAACGGTTAAGGTTGAATTTGATAGCTTAGATCAGGCATTAGCAGAGATTAAAGCAGGGCGGCCGGTAGTAGTAGTCGATGACGAAAATCGAGAAAACGAAGGCGATGTCATCTGTGCCGCTCAATTTGCCACGCCGGATATGATCAATTTTATGGCGGTGCAAGCCCGAGGCTTGATCTGCCTGGCCATGACGGGAGAACGGCTAGATGAACTAGACCTGCCCTTGATGGTGAGCAAAAACACCGACAGCAATCAGACGGCATTTACGGTGAGCATCGATGCCGCGCCGCGCCTGGGCGTCAGCACGGGTATTTCCGCCGAAGACCGGGCCCGCACCATTCAGATCGCCATTAATCCTGCCGCTTGTCCGGATGATCTGACCCGTCCTGGGCATATTTTCCCGATTCGAGCCAAGGAAGGTGGAGTCCTAAAACGGGCGGGACACACCGAAGCCGCCGTGGATCTAGCTCGGCTAGCGGGGCTTTACCCAGCGGGCGTGATTTGTGAAATTCAAAATCCCGATGGCTCCATGGCTCGGTTGCCACAATTATTTGACTACGCTCGCAAACACCAGCTCAAGCTCATTAGCATTGCTGATTTAATTAGTTATCGCCTCAAACATGACCGTTTCGTTCATCGAGAAACCATTTGTGAATTTCCGACTCAATTTGGTGAATTTAAAATCTATGCCTACCGCAATTTGTTAGACCAGACCGAACACATTGCCATTGTCAAAGGCGATCCGTCTCAATTTGGCGATCGCCCGGTGATGGTGAGAATGCACTCTGAATGTTTGACGGGGGATGCCCTCGGCTCCCTGCGCTGTGATTGTCGGATGCAACTGCAAGCGGCCCTAAAAATGATCGAGGCCCATGGCTTGGGGGTGGTGGTGTATTTGCGTCAAGAAGGACGGGGCATTGGTTTAGTGAATAAACTCAAAGCCTACTCCCTCCAGGATTTAGGACTAGATACCGTTGAAGCCAATGAGCGCCTGGGCTTTCCGGCGGATCTGCGGGACTACGGCATGGGGGCGCAGATGTTAAATGACTTGGGGGTGAAACAAATTCGCTTGATCACCAATAATCCCCGCAAAATTGCTGGGCTCAAGGGCTATGGCTTAGAAATGATAGAACGAGTGCCGTTGCTGATTGAAGCCAATGACTATAATTTTGGCTACCTTGCCACTAAAGCGGAAAAATTAGGGCATTTACTCTTGCAACGCTACCTGTTGACCCTGGCTTTGACCTGGGAGCCTCCTTTACTTTCTGCTTCAGACCGCTATGAAAAAATCGAAAAGTTGCGGGCTCTATTGCGTCCCCTCGGGTTATTTTTACAGGAAGAAGCTCGACCTGTGGCGATCGCCTTATTTGATACGTCTGCCTTAATTGTCCATATTGGGCTAGATCAAAATAAATCAGTGAATTATTGGTATCAAGACCGGCAAAATCATTATTATTTAGCAATTTTTCAAGTTTTGGATACCATTTCGTCCTGGCCCCACCTCCAACGTCTAGAATTTCTTTTGGCCCATGGAGATGACCCGATGATTGGACTACAAGTGAGTCTAGACCGCCAACAGGAATCCTTGACCCAACGTCCCTCGGAGGTCACCCATCCCTGGCGCTCCCAAACCATCTATATTTTCCATGCCTAGTGGGATGCCCATGTCTGAACAGCCCATAGTAGAAGCCCTGGGCCGATTGTCGGCTCTGCCGGATGCCGCCTTTTATGCGCCGGGTCACAAACGAGGGCAGGGAGCCCCCTCCCATTTAAAACAGGCTTGGGGAGAGTCGGTTTTTCGCTGGGATTTGCCAGAATTACCGGAATTGGATAATCTTTTTGCGCCATCGGGGGCGATCGCCGAAGCCCAAAGCCTGGCGGCCAAACTCTGGGGCGCAGACCAGACTTGGTTTTTAGTCAATGGAACCACGGCCGGTGTCATTGCTTCGATCCTGGCTACCTGTGGAGATGGCGACAAAATTCTTCTGCCCCGCAATTGCCATCAATCGGCGATCGCCGGGGTGATTCAGGCGGGGGCTATTCCGATCTTTTTATCACCGGAGTACGACCCCGCTTGGGATTTAGCCCTGGGATTTAGCCCCGAAACCTTAACCAAAAGCCTACGCCAACACCCGGAGGCTAAAGCGGTGATGGTGCTCTATCCCACCTACCACGGCGTGGGAGCTGACCTGCAAGCCCTGGCCGACATAACTCACCAGTATGGTTTACCCCTAATTGTAGACGAAGCCCACGGCGCTCACCTGGGCTTTCATCCCGACTTGCCCCTGGGAGCTCTGGCCCTCGGGGCTGATATTACTGTGCAATCCACCCACAAAACCCTAGGAGCCCTGAGTCAAGCCTCGATGCTCCATTGCCAAGGCGATCGGGTATCGTCGGAACGTCTGCGCCAAGCCTTACAGTTGCTACAATCCACCAGCCCCAATTATTTACTCCTAGCCTCCCTCGATGCGGCCCGTTTTCAGCTCCAAACCGAGGGACAAGTCTTGCTCGGTCGTACCCTCAGATTAGTTCAACGGGCAAGGGACGCCCTAGCGGGTTTACCGGGTCTAACTCTTTTGAAACCCAACACCAGAGCCGGATTTGCCTGCCTCGATCCGACTCGGCTGACGGTGGATCTATCCGGGCTGGGATTAAGTGGGTTTGAAGCCGATGAGATTCTGCGCCGGCAGTTCCAGGTCACAGCGGAATTACCGAGCCTGCGTCAATTGGCATTTATTTTTAGTATTGGCACCTCAAAGGAGGATACTCAGCAATTAATTTCTGCCTTTACTTGTCTATGTCAGCAATATTCTGCCCAAAAACCATTAAAACTAAATATAGCTCCTGTTCCCAGTGCTAATCTAGCTCTAACACCCCGCCAAGCATTTTTTTCTCCCACCGATGTAATTTTTAAGGATCAGGCCATCGGTCGCATTAGTGCCAGTCTGATTTGCCCCTACCCCCCCGGCATCCCCGTTCTAGTGCCCGGAGAGGTGATTTCCCCTTTGGCGATCGCCTATTTAGAGCAGGTTGTGGCCCTGGGCGGCATGATTACGGGGGCGGAAAACGAGACGCTAAGCTTATTTCGAGTCGTAAAAACCTGATCTCAAGGTAAGATCAGCAATTCTCAGTATGGGATTTTGAGCTAATTCGAGCTGATTTTATTGAGAATAGTTGCAATAGCGATCTCTGAAAGCCTCATTGCTGCGTTGAAGATATGTCGTGTAAATCGGGATTGAAGTCAAAATGAGAATTGCTGAGGTAAGATGACAATTTCTGCGGATGCGGTCGAGGATTTTGTAACATAATGTAAACTGATCAATTTTTGAGTCTTTCCTTCCCATGGCCAGTAGCGAACGCAAACGACGCATCCTAGACCACCTTGCCCAAAGCAGTAGTGGGTCACAGTTTTTGACATCGCCCATAACCTCTAAATTGCCGCCGGAACAACCCATTGCTCCGCCAACTCCAGAGCCCGTTGTCGCCCCGACTCCTCCGCCTGCGGTCAGAATATCGGCGACAGTCAGCAAAGATGAGCGAAAACGGCGGATTATGAGCCACGTCAACCAAAGCAGTGGCAACTTTGGTGATTTTTCCTTGTCGTCTGACTCTCAGAAAAAACAAATTCTTGAGCACATTCGCAAGAGCATCGGCTAACCCGTTGTCTTCTGTGCGACTCGACTCCTCTCACTCAATAAGGGGAGTCGAGCAAAATATACGTTCGTTAGCCATTAATCGGCGATCGCCGTAGACGTCAGGCTTTCGGGGCGATTGAGCTTCAAAACAAGCACCGCCAGGGGAGGTAAGCAGAGGTCTAGGGAGTAGGGCATGGAATGAAATGACCATTCTTCCGTCCACTTGCCCCCAAGATTGCCCATATTACTGCCCCCATACTGACGAGCATCACTATTAAATAGCTCGGTGTAGAACCCCGCTTCCGGCACCCCGACCCGATAATGACTGTGGGGCTGGGGCGTAAAGTTGCAGACCGTGATCACAAATTCGGTGGGGTCACTGCCGCGTCGCAGAAAGGCAACAACACTATGGCGATTGTCGCTACAGTCGATCCACTGGAATCCCTCCTCTTGGAAATCGCAACTGTAGAGGGCCGGCTCATGGGTATAGAGCTTATTCAAATCAGCAAAAAAGCGTTTGAGTTGTTGATGGGGTTCATACTGCAAGAGGGGCCACTCCAGATCACTCCAGACATTCCATTCACTCCATTGCCCAAATTCCATGCTCATAAACATGGTTTTTTTGCCGGGGTGAGTAAACATATAGGTGAAAAGGGTACGAACATTGGCAAACTTTTGCCATTCATCCCCAGGCATTTTGCCCAACATATTGCTCTTGCCATGCACCACTTCATCGTGGGAGAGGGCCAGCATATAGTTTTCACTGTGGTGATACCACATGCTAAAGGTGATGTTATTTTGATGAAATTGGCGGAACCAGGGGTCCATGCTGAAGTAGTCCAGCATATCGTGCATCCAACCCATGTTCCATTTGAGGTTGAAACCTAAACCACCGACATAGGTCGGCCAAGATACCATGGGCCAAGAGGTGGATTCTTCGGCAATGGAAAGTACTCCAGGGAAATAGCTATAGAGCACACTATTAACTTGGCGCAGAAAGTCCGCCGCATCTAGGTTTTCTCGACCACCATACTCATTGGTGACCCATTCTCCGGGTTCCCGGCAGTAGTCTAGATAGAGCATGGATGCCACGGCATCAACGCGCATCCCATCGATATGATACTTATCAAACCAAAAGAGAGCATTAGCCACTAGGAAATTACGGACTTCATTACGTCCATAATCAAAAATCAAGGTTCCCCATTCTTTATGCTCACCTTTGCGGGGGTCTCCATGTTCGTAGAGATGCGTACCATCAAAAAAGGCCAGCCCATGGCCATCCTTCGGGAAATGTCCGGGGACCCAATCAATGATCACGCCCAGACCATTGAGGTGACATTGATCCACAAAATACATAAAATCTTCAGGGGTGCCATAGCGAGAGGTCGGTGCATAATAGCCCGTGACCTGATAGCCCCAGGAACCATCAAAGGGATGCTCGGCAATGGGGAGTAGTTCAATATGGGTATAACCCAATTCTTTAACGTAGGGAATTAATTTATCCACCAACTCAAAGTAGGTCAAGAAGCGTGCGTCCGTATTCCATTCCGAGACTTCCACCGCTTGCCCTTCTCCGTGCAGGAGTTGAGGAACGTCCTGGGCAGAGGCGTGGAGCCAGGAGCCTAAATGCAGTTCATAGACAGAAATGGGTTTACTCAAGGGGTCAGAGCTGCGCCGTTGTTCTAACCAATCCTGGTCATGCCATTGATACTGATCCAAGTTGGTGACGATCGAGGCGGTTTTGGGACGAACTTCTTGATAAAAGCCGTAGGGGTCGGATTTTTCATAGATATGACCTTCCCAGTTTTTTATTTCGTATTTGTAGGCAGTCCCCACCGTCAGCTCAGGAATAAATAATTCCCAAACCATATTATTGTTCTTCCGCATTTGATGAAGACGCCCGTCCCAATTATTAAAATCCCCCAAAAGAGAGACGTTGCGAGCATTGGGCGCCCAGACTGCAAAATAGACCCCATTAACTCCCCCGACTTCCATGGGGTGAGCCCCCAGTTTTTCGTAGATGCGATGGTGATTGCCCTCTCCAAAGACGTGCAGGTCAAATTCTGTTAATTTGGGGGAACGGAAAGCATAGGGATCGTAGATGACCCGTTCGTGCTCACCTTCTTGGATGCGAAACTGATAGTTTATTAATTCTTCTGTGTCAACCGTACATTCAAAAAAGTGATGGTGGTGCATCGACTGCATCGGATATTGTTGACGCTGGGTCGGTAAAAGGACCGATGCTGTTTGAGCGGTTGGTAGATAGGCACGAATAACCCATTGCTTGACAATACCGTTAATTTCAATAGGATGTCCCCCCAAAATTTCAAAGGGGTCATGGTGGAGATTATAAATAATTTGATTAACTTGGTCTGGGCTTATGGTGCTAGTCATTCGGCTACGATTTTTACTAATTTTACTAAAAGGAAGGCTAATTAATTTAAGACGGGAGATCGGCCCGACTAAAAGTTATATCTACTTTACACAGTTTTTTCATTTTTCCAACTTGGTCGGCAAAGTTTCTTGCATAGGGGCTTGTTTTCGCATTAAAAAAGAGCTAAGTAACCCCAGCCCTAAGGTAGACCGCCCAACCGTGTTATTGATTAGCGAGATAACGAGTATTTGAACTCTTTAGACCCTTGGTAGCCACTTATCTCAGCTAATTCCGCCGGGAGTTTAACCCCAGGCTCGAATTTGCCGTTAAATTCCCAGGTGGGAAAGGATTGAATTTTAGCATCAACGCAGGCTTGGCTCTGGGGATTTTTGCCGCTGGGGTCGCATTCTATATAGGTAATTTCTTTAACCGCATCGCTTCCCAAGAGTTGCTTTTGCTCAAAACAGTGGGGACACCAAAAGGCACCATACATTTTTGCGCCGGAGCTGGTCAGGTGCTTAGCTAGCTCAATTTCCGACGGGCCGGAGGTGGTGGTGAGAGGCCAGCCCAGGGGCGGAACGGGCTGACTGGTGACTTCAGGAATAGGAATTGTGCCATCGGCATTAACCTTGGGCCCACTAGCATTGGCATATAAGCCCAGGGTGCCGACCAGGGTAATCATGGCGACGACAATGCCAGTAAAGAAGACTTGACTAAGTTCTTCCCATTCTCGACCGACGATCGCCAAGATAAATAGACTTAACGAACAAACAGCAGAACTGAGGCAGTAAATACAGGCTTCATTGAGCTTGAAAAAGGAAATATACATTAAATAACCGCTAAAGACGGCCATAGCGGTGCCACCAATGAGCAAAAATCGGCCCGTTAGGTCTTCTAGTTGCTTGCGCTGTTGTTTGTTTTTCTCTGCATTGACGACAAAGGGCAGGAGGGCCGCCCCGGCCATGGCGATATAGGCAAGTAGACCAAATAAACTCAGGGGCAGTCCAAATACTTTGCCATAGGAACTTTGTAGCACCAGGTCACAGGTTGACCCACCGGTTTTGGCATCAATGGGGCAAGCGGTTTGGCCACCGGTAAAGGAAACGTAGGTGAGGTAGGCGGTGATCAGGATACCAATGACGGCGATCGCCCCCATGATTAGGCGGGAGTAGCGATGGAGCCAGGGGGCAGAACGACGACGAATCATAGGATCTTAGGGTTCTCAGTTAAGGGGGGCTAAAAATTTTTCTCGATTTTAGCAGTTTTTGAAAAAACTCCCATTGGATAGGGAGAAGTAACCACTCCCCTAGATTTTGTAATAATGAATCATAGGACTTTTTGCGATGAATCTCCCTTAATCAACCCCGACGACTATGCCCAGCATTGATATTTTAGGTGTCCCCCACCACTACGAATTAAGCGGCCCTGAAATTACGGCAACCCACCCGGTTTTAATTTACATCCATGGTTGGTTACTGAGTCGCACCTACTGGCAACCAATGGTTGAGCAACTATGCCAGGACTACCCTTGCTTAGCCTACGATTTGCGGGGTTTTGGTGATTCTCAAACCAACGGTTCAACGCCGGAAGTGAATAAAAAAGACCGGGTTAACTCCTTTAGCCTCGCCGCCTACGCCCAGGATTTGCAGATTTTGCTGGAAACACTCAATATCCACAATGCTTGGCTAATTGGACATTCCTTGGGGGGCAGTATCGCCCTCTGGGGAGCCAAAACCTGCTCAGAACGGGTGAAGGGTGTTGTCTGTATTAATGCGGGCGGGGGCATTTACCTCAAAGAAGAATTTGAGCGTTTTCGTAGCATGGGCGAACGGTTGGTGGGCTTTAGACCCCCGTGGCTAGCAGCTCTCCCGTTATTAGATGTTTTATTTGCAAGACTAATGGTGGAGCGTCCCTTGGCTCGGCACTGGGGACGACAGCGGATTCAAGATTTTGTCCGAGCTGACCGAGCGGCGGCCCTGGGGTCTCTGCTGGAAAGTACCACCGAGGAAGAAGTTCATCGTTTGCCCCAAGTGGTGGCAGAGCTTGATCAACCCGTCTATTTTTTGTCTGGACAACGAGATATGGTGATGGAGTCTAAATATGTGAATTATTTGGCGAGTTTCCATCCTTCGTTTTATCCCCAAGGGAAAAATGTGATGGAACTTCCAGACTGCGGGCATTTTGCCATGTTGGAGCAGACCGCGATGGTTGTGGATAAAATGAACCATATTTTGCAGGTATCCGCTCAATGATACAATGCTGGTTACTTCTCGATCAGCTGGGTAAGTTTACGTGGTTTTAACATCCTCTTTGCCTCTCGTCTCCTCAACTCCTTTGACTCCGCCCCAGGAGCTGAATGCGCTCAAGCCCTGGTTGGCTAATTTGGCTCAAGGGGTGATTGCGGGTAGTTTGTTAAGCAAAAAAGAGGCGATCGCCTTAAGTCAGATTGAAGGTGAAGAAAGTATCCTAGCCCTGTGTGAAGCGGCGGATAGCATTCGCCAGGCTTGCTGTGGCAATGTAGTAGACCTCTGTAGCATCATTAATGTTAAATCCGGCAACTGCTCTGAAAATTGTGGCTATTGTTCCCAATCGAGCCATCACCCGAACCCGGATTCCCCGATTTATGGGCTCAAAACCCCAGAGGAAATTTTAGAACAAGCCAAGGCGGCATCGGCGGCGGGAGCTAAGCGATTTTGCCTCGTCAGCCAAGGACGCGGGCCCAAATTTAGTAGCCCCAAATCCCAGGAATTTGACCAGATTCTCGGTACTGTCCGGCAAATCATCGCCGAAACCTCGATTAAGCCCTGTTGTGCCCTGGGGGAAATAACCCTAGAGCAAGCCGAACAGTTGAAAGAAGCAGGAGTGACTCGCTACAACCATAATCTAGAATCTTCAGAGAATTTTTATCCTGAAATCGTCACCACCCATAGCTGGCAAGACCGCGTGGAAACGGTCAAAAATCTGAAACAAGTGGGCATCCAAGCCTGTACCGGCGGGATTTTGGGTATGGGCGAAAGTTGGGAAGACCGCATTGATTTGGCCTTGGCTCTGCGGGAACTGGAGGTGGATTCGGTGCCGCTGAATTTACTCAATGCTCGTCCCGGTACTCCCTTGGCAGATTGTTCCCCGTTGGATGTCTATGAAGCCCTCAAGGCGATCGCCATTTTTCGGTTTATATTGCCCCAACAAATTCTGCGCTATGCCGGTGGACGAGAGGCAGTGATGGGTAAACTGCAAGCCTTGGGCCTAAAGGCGGGAATTAATGCTATGTTGATTGGGCATTATTTGACGACCATGGGTCAATCCCCTGACCAAGACCATGCCATGTTAGCGTCCCTCAGTTTGACGGGGGGAGAAGCCCCAATCCCCGGTGAATACCAATCCTGAGCCTGATTCTAGACCCTCTGACCGCCAAGAGCCGGCGGCCGGCAAACCCTCGCTAAGTACAGAATTACTTTGGACGGCGATCGGGCTAATTTTGACCATTTTTAGTACCTTTATCGAAGTCTTTATAACCAACCCGCCCTGGGAATGGTTTGATCAAGGTATCTACTCCCATTCCTTAGGCATTACCTATCAAGTGGGAGCGGTGTTATTAACCGGCTGTGTCGGCGGCAAAAATGCTGGGGCCTATGCCCAAATGGGCTACTTGTTTTTAGGCTTGTCTTGGTTACCTATTTTTGCCCAGGGGGGAGGCTGGGACTATTGGCAAAAGCCTAGTTTTGGCTATTTGCTGGGTTTTGTGCCGGGGGCGTGGCTCTGTGGTTATTTGGCCTTTCGCTCTAAGCCCAAAATCGAAACCCTAGCCCTGAGTTCCCTGGCGGGGCTTGGCGTTATTCATGGCTGTGGCATGGTCTATCTAGCTTTAATTGCTCTGTCCCAGTGGGGAAAACCACCGTTTTTGGCGCTATCAGCTCTGCCTCAAGCAGTATTGACCCTGACGGTCTATGCTTTGCCGGGTCAGATAATTTTAGTCTGTCTGACAGCTGTTTTTGCTTATTTTCTACGAAAGTTGTTATTTTATTAGTTATTAAGTTTTACATAAAGTTTCATGCAATTTCGGCAACTCTGGCTTCCTAAGCGTCATCTCCTTTTTTGGCTAGTGGCGATCGCCGGGGTAGGCCTAGATCAACTCAGTAAATATTGGCTGATTCAGGTCTTTGAGACCCCCGGCACGACCTGGCCCCTGCTGACTGGCATTTTTCATTTCACCTATGTACACAATACCGGAGCCGCCTTTAGTGTCTTTCGGGGGGGAGTGGGCTGGCTCAAGTGGTTATCCTTGGTGGTAAGTGTGGCCTTGGTGTTGTTTGTCTGGAAAACGCCTAAATTACTTCGCCTAGAACAGTTTGCCTATGGTTGCATTCTAGCGGGGGCCCTGGGCAATGGCATTGACCGCTTTCGCCTCGGTTATGTGGTGGATTTTTTGGATTTTCGTTTAATTAACTTCCCTGTCTTTAATTTTGCTGATGTTTTGATTAACCTAGGAATTATTGCCCTTTTAATCACAACGCTACCCCGGCGATCGCCGACTTCCCCTCCGCATTAACAATACTTTCTCATTGATTAACCTAAAAATATAATCCTATGCCCGTAACCCTCGACAATCCCATTCTCATTTCCACCTTATTTTTGACCGTGGTCTCATTAATCGGCCTCGTTTTTTTTGTTAAAGCCTCCGTCAAAGACCGCACCCAACGCTTGCAACTGGTGCTGGACTCTGGAGAAGTGAGTATTCTCGATGACCTCAAAACCTATTTTCTGGAGCGAGCCTACGGCATCAGGCAAATTAACGCCGACCAGCAGGAAATTTATTTTTCGGGCAATGTCAGTCCCAGCCTCTTTTTAGCTATTTTTTTGACCACCATGACGGCGTTGGGCTTACTCTGTCTAGCCTTGGTCATTTTTGTGCTCTGGCCCGCTAGCGGTGCTCTTTCCGGGGCATTAATCCTAGTTGCGCCCTTGGCGGGTTTATTTTATTGGAAGCAAGCAGGGCGAGAAGAACAGATTCAACTCAAAGTCAGTGAAGTCAGCAATGAGCCTGGATTAAAACAACTCTTGACCATTACCGCCCACCGCGATGAACTGAAGCAACTCCAGACGACCTTTGCCTTGCCCTGGATTGCTCAAGACGCTCATTAAGTCCTTTATTTTGACTGGAATTAAGCTTTTAAGTAGGTGAGCGTAAATATTTATGAAATCCCCCCGTCCTACGGACTCTCCCCTTATCAACCGGAGCTTTAGTGAGGAGGGCTAGGGGGGATACAGCATAAAAATCATGATTAGTTTAATTACATCTACTTACATATCGGGGTCAAAAATCAGCAATATGGTGAGTGGAGATGACTGGCGTTGGCGGATTGTAGAGCTGGTTCGCTTGGTGGTGGGGAACCGTGATTGTTGGCTCTGGGAAGGCTCTGACCCTCAGAAATTGAGTCTCTATGGGTTTCCCGTCTCGGAGAACGCACATTTTTTAGATTCCCTTTGTCAGCAGGCGATCGCCGCCCATTGCTTTGAGTTGAGTAAGGGCAAATTCTGCCTAGTCTCTTTACCCAATCACAACGTTATTCTCTGTCCTGGTTTTTTAGACCATCACTACCTCTGTGGGTTAGGTCTATCAGTCCCCGGCAACGATTTCTCCTGGTCTAGCGAAGATAATTTACCTTTGCAAAAATTAGTAGACCATTATGCCTGGAGTTATCATCTCCATCGTCAACTAGAAACGTCGCTGACGCCGCCCCAACGCACCATTGAGGATTTATCCCACATTCACCATGAACTCCGCACGCCCCTGACGGG
This sequence comes from Synechocystis sp., assembly GCA_041750255.1. Taxonomy (GTDB): domain Bacteria; phylum Cyanobacteriota; class Cyanobacteriia; order Cyanobacteriales; family Microcystaceae; genus Synechocystis. Next base: position 4,505 of record JBGSZT010000146.1, on the reverse strand, counting down.
AATTTTGGGTTTCTCTAAAATGCTCAAAGAAGAATTGTATGGGCCATTGAATGATAAACAAAAACAGTATGTACAAGGTATTTTAACCTCCGGCGATCATCTGCTGTCTCTGGTAAATGATTTTTTAGATTTAGCAAAAATTGATGCCCAGCGAGAAGACTTATTTTTGGAGTGGGTTGCCGTTGAAGATTTGTGTTTGTCGGCTCTGTCCATGGTGCAGGCCCGCGCCCTAGAAAAAGGATTAGACCTATGCTTGACCCTAGCCCCCGAGGTAACCCGGTGTCGGGTTGATCCCAAGCGCATTAAACAAGTTTTGCTGAATTTATTATCTAATGCGGTGAAATTCACTCTAACGGGAACAGTAAAATTAACCGGACAAATGCAGGGGGAAAATTTAGTTTTAACAGTCATTGATACTGGCATTGGCATTAAAGCGGAGGATCAAGCACGCCTCTTTCAACCCTTCCAGCAAATTCACCATGCCCTCAATCGCCAACAAAAAGGGACGGGACTTGGCCTTGTTTTGGCACGCAAATTAGCTCAATTACACGGCGGGGATATTAGCCTAACCTCAACGGAGGGTCAAGGGAGTTGTTTTTCCCTCTGCCTTCCCCAGCCAGAGTTGTGCCACGGCGACAGGCTTGGCTCCAAACCGGAGAAAAAAATTGGATTGTAGCTGTTTCCTGATGTTCCTCTGGCAGAGTCGGCCTAAGCTTGACAAGAACCGATACAATGGCTGAGTGAAGGAGTTGATTTCCCTTGTGTATCCGCATTCCAGCGTTATAATCTCGTCAATCTAATTGATGTACTAGCGTGAATAGTGAATTAAGGTTTGCCGACTGCGGGATACTCGTTTTGCGTTTTTGCCTTGTTGATCGACCTTGAGGTTTCTAATGAGTCCGGTAATTCAATCCTCGCCCAATTCTCCCAACCTAACCCCCCCCGATGCGACCGATAGTCGGAATCTTACTGCGAGTGTCAATGGTGCAGAAGAATCCGTTCTATTCCATCGCCTACGTCTGGTGGAAGACCTCTGGGAACGGGTGTTACGCAGTGAATGTGGCCAGGAATTAGTCGATCTGCTCAAGGAATTACGCCTACACAATGTACCAGAAATTCAAGATACGGAGATCCCGGCGGATTTACTGCGAGAAATTACCCAACGTATTGAAAAATTAGAACTCAACGACGCAATTCGTGCCGCCCGGGCCTTTGCCCTCTATTTTCAACTGATTAATATTGTTGAACAACACTACGAACAACGAGAGCAGGAACGCAATCGCTGGGAATCTACCCAGGAAACTGCCTTTTATGATGAAGCGGGCAGTAGTGAAGAAGCAATTATTCCGCCCCTGGAATTGAACTTAATGAGCAAGAGCCCCTGGCTCGAAAATGGCGCGGTGCAGGTGGGCACCTTTCATTGGCTCTTTGCAGAATTAAAACGCCTGAATGTCCCCCCGCAGCAAATTCAACGTCTCCTAGATCAATTGGATGTCCGGCTGGTAATTACAGCCCACCCCACAGAAATTGTTCGCCACACGATTCGCCGTAAACAACGTCGCATTGACCGAGTATTACGCAAGCTAGACCAGCTCCAAGTGTCGGTGACTAACCCCGATTGGCTCAATACCTGGGAAGCCAAGGCCGTAACTGAACAACTCACCGAGGAAATTCGCTTTTGGTGGCGCACCGATGAATTGCATCAATTTAAGCCAACAGTCTTAGATGAAGTAGACTACGCCTTACATTATTTTGATGAAGTCCTATTTAATGCTATTCCCGAATTGTCTAAACGTCTGCGTCAAGCGATTAAGGAGAACTTTCCCTGGTTGCGGGCTCCGGGGGCGAATTTTTGTCACTTTGGTTCCTGGGTCGGTGGCGATCGTGATGGCAACCCGTCGGTGACTCCCGAGGTGACCTGGCAAACCGCTTGTTATCAGCGGGGATTGGTGATCAAGAAATATCTGCATTCCTTGGGGGAATTGACCTCAATCCTCAGCCCGTCCTTGCATTGGTGCAAAGTATCCCAGGAAATTTTGGATTCCCTGGAACGCGATCGCCTGGATTTACCCCAGATCTATGAGCAACTTTCCCTGCGCTATCGCCAGGAACCCTACCGGATGAAGCTGGCCTATATTCAGAAACGTTTAGAGAATACCCTCACTCGCAATAATCGCCTGGCCAATCCCGATGAGCGTCAGGCTATGGCCAAGTTACCCCCATCCCAGCACTACCGCACCGGGCAGGCCTTTTTGGATGAATTGCAACTCATTGCCCGTAATTTAGAGGAAACTGGCTTAAGTTGCCTAGAATTAGAGAATTTGATTACTCAAGTCGAAGTCTACGGCTTTAACCTGGCGCAATTGGATTTTCGGCAAGAATCCTCCCGCCACGCCGAGGCGATCGCCGAAATTGGCACCTACCTCGGAATTTTGGACTGTCCCTACGACCAACTTTCTGAAGCGGAAAAACTGGCATGGCTGAGTACCGAACTACAAACCCGCCGTCCTTTGATTCCCCTAGAATTACCCCTGTCTGAGCGTACCAAGGAAACCATCGAAACGGTTCGCACTCTGCGCCATCTGCAACAGGAATTTGGGCTGGATATTTGTCAGACCTACATCATCAGCATGACCAATGAGGCCAGCGATGTCCTAGAAGTCCTGCTTTTGGCCAAGGAAGGTGGACTCTACGACCCAGGTACCGGTATTGCCTCGATCCGCATTGTGCCCTTATTTGAGACCGTTGAAGACTTGAAAAATGCGCCGGAGATCATGGTTCATTTGTTTCAGCTTCCCTTTTATCGGGCCGCTGTAGCCGGGGGTTATGACGTTCTAGAGGAAAATCAGGCGATCGCCGCTCCTGAAACGGTGTTGCATCCCCATAACCTCCAAGAAATCATGGTGGGCTACTCCGATAGCAACAAAGATTCTGGTTTCTTGAGTAGCAATTGGGAAATTCACAAAGCCCAAAAAGCTCTCCAGGGAGTATCCCAAGCCCATGGCGTGCTCCTGCGCCTATTCCACGGGCGGGGTGGCTCGGTGGGACGCGGGGGCGGCCCTGCCTACAAGGCGATCTTGGCTCAACCCGCCGGCACCGTCGAGGGGCGCATCAAAATCACCGAACAAGGCGAAGTCCTCGCTTCTAAATATTCCTTGCCGGAACTGGCGCTCTATAACCTAGAAACCCTGACCACCGCGGTGATTCAATCCAGCTTGCTCAAAAGTAGCTTCGACTACATCGAGCCCTGGAACCGGATCATGGAAGACCTGGGCGCGATGTCTCGCCGGGTCTATCGAGGTTTGATCTATGAAGAGCCTGACTTCATCGATTTCTTTATGGCGGTGACGCCGATTCCTGAAATCAGTGAATTACAAATTAGTTCTCGCCCCGCTCGCCGCAGTACTGGCAAGCGAGATCTGAGCACCCTCCGGGCAATTCCCTGGGTCTTTAGTTGGACCCAAAGTCGATTTTTGTTGCCCGCTTGGTATGGCGTCGGTTCAGCGTTAAAAATGTTTATTGATCAAGACCCGGTCAAAAATCTAAAACTCCTGCGCTATTTCTACTACAAATGGCCCTTCTTCAATATGGTGATTGCCAAGGTGGAAATGACCCTTTCAAAGGTGGATCTCACCATTGCCGCTCACTACGTTAAGGAATTATCTAAACCCGAAGACCGGGAACGCTTTGGGCGACTCTTTCAACAAATTGCCGATGAGTATCGTTTGACAAGGGATTTGGCCCTACAAATTACCGGCCATGCCCATCTCCTCGATGGCGATCGGAGCCTGCAACAATCTGTTCATCTACGAAATCGTACTATTGTCCCCCTAGGCTTTCTTCAGGTTTCCTTGCTCAAACGTCTGCGCCAGGTGACCCAAGACGCCGAATCCAGCGGCATTCGTTACCGTCGTTATTCCAAAGAAGAACTCCTGCGGGGCGCTTTACTGACCATCAATGGCATCGCCGCCGGTATGCGGAACACTGGCTGATCGGGGCCAGGCGTAGTAGAGTGCTGTGCCAATGATTAACCCCAGCAGATAACCCTGGGGTGCAAAAAAAGCCAGGAGTCCCACCAGCAGAGCAAGCAAAAGATTTTTTCTTGAGCTGGCTTGATCCCGAATCAACAGGCTTGGGAATTTTTGAAAACTGCTCTCGATGAAGATTGTTTATCTGATCGTCCCTTATTTCCATGAATCGCCTGATTTTATTGGATTCTGGCCCGTTAGGAATGGTAAATAACCCCAAAGCTAAAGGTATTCTTCTGGCTTGTCAACTGTCTGTCGGTTCGTTAATTTTCGCCGATAGTCTGGAATAAAAATAGAGACTGGTCTCAGAGGTTGCCTTTAATTGCTTTATCTGTGTAGCTGGACAGTGGGAAGTTCTCGGTGGACTAGCGGGATGAAGAGAAGGAAAACGGACATGCCGTGACCGAAGCGGCCCAAGATGTCCGAAACTGGCTGATATAAATCACTTCAGCCAGGACTATTATGGAGCTCTACCAG
>JBGSZT010000145.1:0-5847 GCA_041750255.1 Synechocystis sp. | reverse complement strand
TCGGATCAAAAGTTTCGTCGTCTATCCAAGGCAAGGTGTAATAGGGGTAATAACGAGAGCCGGGTTCAAGTTTACCTCCTACACCACGAGCAAAAGGAGCGATCGTTACATGAGGGACAGTACCCCAAATAACATGATGAGCTTTAATTTTGCTGACTTCTTGGACAATCAAATCTAATTCTGCTTGGAAATGTTGAGGTCGCCAAACAGTGTATTGATCGTTAAGATTCATATTTTGATAATCATCGCCAGACCATTTAACTTTAAAGGTAAGAATGCTTCCCAGAGCGTTGTTGGCCCCAATCAGAATAATCAGAGTTTCAATGGTTCCTTCATCTCCTAGAGCCGCCGCCGCTTGTAAAGGGGTAAGTGCATTACCAAGCGGATTCCGTGCGGAGTTCAAGACTCGAAGAGCGGCCCGATCATTGGCATTTTCAACGATTTGTTGTAAAAAGTCGTCTTTGGGGGGTTGGGCATCAATCTTTTCCTGAGCAATATCAGCAGTACGAGATAGAGTATTTCGTAAATCCCAGCCATAGATCGCTAAATTATGATTAATTTCATTGGTTTGTGGTAACTTTAATCCGTCTCCCCTTTCCCAATAATCTTCAATCTTATCCAGATGTTCGCGTAGAAACAGTAGGGCAGGCATTAATTCCCACCAGTCAATACTACTACCAAATTTTTGTTCAAACTGACGAGCTAGATTTTCCAAGTTTAAAGGCAAGCCATCTCCTGGCCCTTCGTAGGTGGGATGGCGAAAATCTTTAGCCCAGCCTAATTCTTTAGCAATCAGCATAGGATATGAGTGATCCGTATTGAAGATCGCGCCGCTTTGGAAGCCGTGAGTTAGGGAATCCCCGATCGCAACCAGTCGATGTTGGGGTGTTCCTTGATGGTTGACGGTAACGGGAATTCCGAGGGTTGAATCGGTTTCGGGTTGACGGGGTTCTGCTCGAATGATTACATCTTTTGGAGTTTTGGAATCGAGCATATCGGGCGTTACGGTTTTAGGCATGGTTTTGTCCTCTCAAAAAATTTTGCAGGAATTGGTTTTAGGCCTGATTCCTAGTAATGTTGAATAAAATTTTGCGGGTATTTTTTAATGCTTTTTCAAAAAGATTTCGGAATCGGTAATTGCCTTAAAAAGCTAGAGAATTTTTATAAGTGTCTGTAAATTCGACCAAAGTTAGAATTTACTTTGATCTTCACTGATAATCGGGGATCATCAACTCGTACTTTTTTGAAGTCTTCGTTTGTTTCTCCCAACAGATCATTCCATTCTCCTGTTTTACCAAAGGGAACACTAATTTCTTGTTCAGAATCCGAGAAATTGAGAATGACAATAATCGTCTCTGTTGTATCCCAGCGACGGTAAACAATAACTTGTTTTTGTCGATCAAGAACTTCTAACTTACTTTGATTAATGTCACCTTTGAGGGCAGAGCGTTCAGAGCGAATTTGGCATAGATGACGATAGAGGGTTACAAGAGGCAAAACTATTGGTTGATCTTGCTCTGGTTGGGGTTTATAGAAATAGTCCCAATGTAAAGGGCGTTCACCTCTTACTCGTGCCTGGAATCCACCTGGGACTGGAATACCGTAATTCTCAGCAAATTCTTGACCCGCCCATAGCATCGGAATACCAAAACTGGTGAGTAAAGCGATCGCGTAGGGTTGCAGTTTCCACCAGGCTTGGTTTTGCAGTCCATGATCGAATTCATAACCTGTTTCATCCCATTCTTTATGTTTACCAATGAGGTACATTAATCGGCTTTCATCGTGAGACTCAATATATTGAATGGGTAAGGCATCAATCTGATCGCTACCGATAGTTTTCTTGCCTGTATAATGTTGTGTTTGCCAACGAGCATCTTGGGCAAGTAACTCATTAGGTAATGCCTCATCAAAGTTACGATCTAAAATCAAGTTTTTAACCACATTATGAAGCGTTTTTTCCCAGCACCCATTAATTGCATTATGAGCGATTGGTGATAGCTGATAGGCACTTTCCCCTAAGTCCTCAGCGATTTGAATGATACGAGAGGAACCATCGCTATTTTGAAAACGGGAGAAGCTTTTAGAAAATTCGTAGGTTTGATTGGTAAGATCCCGAAGGGATTTGAAGGTGGGACGATTTTGTGGGGAGTACCAGTCAATATTATTGCCATCTTTGAGTGGTTTGCGGTCTAAGTAGCCGTTAACATGATCGTAGCGGAAACCGTCAATGTGATACTCTTCGATCCAAAAACGATTGACGGCGGCAAAAAATTCTTGGGTTGATTTCATCCGAAAGTCATTTTTATGACCAAAATTGCTGTAGGCACTGACCAGAGGATTAGGCGATCGATGAATTCCATTACTATCTTTGTATTCATTGTCTTCCCATAAATCGAAGAAAGGTTCATAGGCGATTTGATAGGGAAAAACATTGGCAGTATGAGCATAAACGACATCTAAAATAATAGCAATTTCGTTGTCATGGCAGGCTTTAACTAATTTACGCAATCCATCAGAACCGCCATAGCGTTCTTCGGGGGCAAAGTAAAAAACGGGCATATAGCCCCATTGGGATGGTTCATCAACGCTGGTAATGGGCATTAGTTCGATAACATTTATTCCCAGGCTTTTTAGGTAAGGAATGCGGGTAACAATGCCCTCGAAATTCTGATTGAATTCGGCAACATCAATTTCGTAAATAATGGCATCCTTTAGGTTGGGAATTTTAAAGGTTGAGTTGTCGGTAAAAGTCTGGGGCTGTTCAATTTTAACGACAGAAAAAATGCCATCGGCGGTGTCTTTAGCAAAGGGATCACCAAAGTAAAGGGAACTGACGGTTTTTGCTGAATTATGTTTAGATAGGCCTGTGATTTCAAAGCGATAAAGATAAGTCTTTTGAGGATCAAGGGATATGGGCTGGCTGACCCATTGGTCTTTATTTAGGTCTCCCCATTTGGCATCAGGGGTTGCTACTTGGTTTAGTTCAAAGGAGCTAGAAGGGACAATTTTGTTAAATTGGTCTTCTTTGCTAATCAGATAGACTCTGACTTGAAAGCGATCAGGGGTAATGTTGGGTAAATAGAGTCGAAATTCGACGTTATTTCCTGTGATTTTTGGGCCGACTTCATTAATATTAAACATAGTGTTAATGGATCGTGGTGATGAGAAAGAAGGCTAGAAAATAATCAAGCAATTACTATTTATTGAAAGGCTTGCATCGCAGAATTTAATGCCCACAAAGTGACATAACAAGTTCTACCTTGACGGTTGCTTAACAATCTTTTCTCGGAAGAACTAGCCGTAAACCAAAATTTTGAAAAAGAATCAGGATTATTATAATTTGGGGCATCAGCATGAGTCCATTCTTGACTGAAAGCATAGTATTGCCAAGGCTCTGAATAGCCTGGGTCTTGCCGATTAATATCATCAAATTTAGGTTTCCAGGTGGAAAGAGCCAAGAATTCAAAATTATCGAATTGAGTAGGGGTTCCCTGATGGTAAACTTTGTTTGCATGAGCTGGCACTCCCATATCTTCAATCATGTGAAGCATAACCCCTAAAAGAAAGTAGGCTTGTTCTTTTTGGCCTTGCTGATAAGCTGTTAAACTATCTTTCCACCACCCTTGAATGTCGTTAGAGCCTTCATTTGTTCCTTGGTGTTGTCTTCGTTTAGCGTCCAAGTCTATTCCATATTTTGTGCCTGAGACGGGTAATTCATGTAGTTCTGTATTTGCACCTTCAATAATAATGTTCCGAAATTGTTGAACTTCTGGATATTGAGCTTGGAGGTGATCAATTGCACATTCTGTAAGGTAACTGTGAGTTGGATGGGTAGGATTCCCCGTCGCGCTGTCCCATGCCCAAGCATTGGAAGGCAACAACAAATTACTAAGAATGAGCAATAGTAAAGTAAAGCTTACAAAAAAATGCTCAAAGTAAAGGGTTTTTCTTTTGTCGTTCATATTTTTCTTGACCTGGATAATCTCTAGGAATAGCAAAAGCTGAATCACAAATCATGCCTATTTTTTCATTCAGCATCGGAGTTTCTTGGTTGTTCTTCCCAAACAAAACCAGGAGTAACATATAATGTTCGAGTATTCTTGGTTTTAGGCTCAGAAACTTGACATTGCCAAGCTATTTTTGTTTGAGAGCCGAGAGAAACTAAGCGGGGTTGATCTAACAACTCGGTATGAACTTTATCAAAAGCAGAAAGTTGAGACAGTAAGGCATTTCTGTCCATCTCAGTCAGATCTACAGGCAAGGTATTAATGGAAGTATCACTTGATAATCTAAATCCATTACGAAGAAGTTCTAGCTTAGGAGAAAGATCAATAAAGCCTACAGTTCTAGTATCTATAACTAGAGATACTCGCCAATAATCAAAACTATTATCAACACTATGTATAGGAACTACCGAACCCACTTTTATACGATTTCGGAATTCTATAGGAGCTTGAGATAATACTTGATTGAGAATCAGACGACCACGCTTTTTAACTTGATTAGTGTCCATAAGCTAGATTCCTTAAGGCTTAGATATTCAAAGCACGTTGGACATAGATGAAATTAGTATGGGTGGTGGCTTCCCATTTTTCCCAATAGATAGTCCCTTGATTTGGAGGCCAGGGATCGTAGATGTACAGAGATTTGATCCCACTTGCCTCTACTTTGAAGCCTGCACAAGCTCTTGCATGTCCTGGAATACCAGTTTTTAATGCCCGACCTTGACTAATTTCAAATTGAGCTTCGCTAAAAGAGGCAGTCCGATCTAGAGGAGGAGCGAATAAGCTTCCCTTACCCAGAGAGGTATAGCCTTTAATTTGATTATCGTTGGTCGTTCCATCCTGCCCCGTTTTCATTGCTGCTGCAATTTCTGCCTGAGAATATTGAAAGCCGTAATATTCTAGAATCATTTGGGCAGTAGCAACCGCGCAATAAACAGGGGTTTCTTGTGGATGAAGTTTAAAACTTTTTAATGTTATCTCTGTGGACTGAGAATGAAGAGATGAGACAACTTGCTCTAGGTTTTTTCCCCCATCTAATCGATCTTCTCGATCTTTATTTGCTGCATCTCTACCAATAGCTCTTGCGTTCGCTAATGTAAGAGTCAATTTATTCACGAAAATAGAGGGGGAATAAGTACTGACAAAATCAGGAGAATCTGTTGGCTCATTGGATACGGGGAAGATAGTGTAATCTCCCAAGTCAATGACAAACTTATTTCCTTGTGAATCGTAACACTGAAGTCCCAGCTTGGGATAAGCATAACAAACCAATGCCTCTGCATTAGCCTGCGGATTCAGATTATTTTGTTCAGCAATTTTTCTGGCTTCTTCCAATTTGCGTTCTATGTTAAGAGGAGGATTAATTCCTAAAGACAAAACAGAGGGAATAAATGCTGTATTGCCAGAAGTTCTGACTCGAAGTTCTTTACCATCAGCCCAAGCCATCACATAATCGTGATAAAGAAGATTTCCATCAAAGTCAAAAATCTCAGTTGGTGATTGACCAAACAAATTTCCAACTCCAGCCTCTGGTAGGTTAGATATGCTCCATAGACTTTTTTGTGATGTGCCTGCTTCTGTATCAGGTTTTAAAAATGGTAATAAACCTAATTGAGCAGCTCTTCTTGTTGCCGTTTTTGATATCCTAGTGTGAAGCATAATTTCTTCTCCTTTTTTGTAAGGTAAAAATAAGTTTCTTTTTTTACTGGACAGTGGGAAGTTCTCGGTGGACTAGCGGGATGAAGAGAAGGAAAACGGACATGCCGTGACCGAAGCGGCCCAAGATGTCCGAAACTGGCTGATATAAATCACTTCAGCCAGGACTATTATGGAGCTCTACCAG
>JBGSZT010000144.1:0-57589 GCA_041750255.1 Synechocystis sp. | reverse complement strand
CTGGTAGAGCTCCATAATAGTCCTGGCTGAAGTGATTTATATCAGCCAGTTTCGGACATCTTGGGCCGCTTCGGTCACGGCATGTCCGTTTTCCTTCTCTTCATCCCGCTAGTCCACCGAGAACTTCCCACTGTCCAGCCAATAACCTGACCTTACAAAACAACTCCACCATTGAAGCCAACTCCCAAGGTCTAGGTAATGCCGGCAACATCAATCTCAACCTAAATGGTAATTTGACTAGTACAGATAGCCGTATCTCCACAACAGCGACCCAAACCGCTGGCGGAAAAATCGATGTTAATGCTCAAAATATTCGCCTACAAGGCAATAGCGATATTCGTACCAATGTTAATAGTGGAGCTGGTGGTGGTGGCAATATTACTCTCACAGGAGATTCCATCCTCGCCTTCAATGACAGCGATATTCTCGCCTTTGCCCGGGATGGACGCGGCGGGGACATTCAACTCAATACCCCGGTCTTTTTTGGGGACGGCTATCAACCCGCTACCTCAGAAACCAATCCCGCTCGCTTAGACAACAACAAACGAGTCGATATCAATGCTAGTGGTGCGGTGTTTGGACTAATTATTCTACCTGACTTAACCTTTATTCAAAATAGTTTAGTACAATTGCCCGATTCATTAATTAATCCAGAGCGGCTCTTAGCCAACAGTTGTGTTGTTCCTAACCGCAAACAAACAGGTACCTTTATCATTACTGGTCCTGGTGGCTTACCGGTACGTCCTGGTAATCCCAATATTGCTCCCTATCCCGTCGAACAGATTGAACCACTCCCTCCTTCAGACCCCTCTCAATCCTGGCAGAGGGGACAGCCTATTGTGGAAGCCCAAGGTTTCTATCGTTCCACTGATGGCAGAGTATTGCTGAGCCGAGAATGCCCCTGAGTGGCAAATTACCCTGACCACTAATCCGTGAACTGGTATTAACTCATAACCCCCATGACTTATTGCAAAGTAGGTTTTCAGATCTTTGTCTATCGAGGAATTGTTCTTTCTTTACTCAGTGTTAGTGGATGGTTGTATCCATTGCCAACGAGGGCTCAAGCTGACTTACTTGCCCCAGTCCCGGAGAAACCTTTCAGCACCATCGATTGTCCCATCAATGCCGAGAGTGAAAAATATCTCGTTCAACGGATTGAAGTTGTCGGCAATACCGTCCTCAAAGAAGAAATCCAAGCTCTTGTCCAACTCCTCGAACATCGCCAAGTAAGTTTTGAAGAATTAATCTGCCTACGTTCAGCCATTAGCCAACTTTACCTTAACCGGGGTTATATTACCTCTGGGGCTTTTTTAGCCAATAATCAAGACATTAGCACTGGAATGGTACAGATCCGAGTATTGGAGGGAACTGTTGAGCGCATTGACATCACGGGACTACAACGTCTCCAGTCTGGCTATGTTCGTTCTCGTTTAGAACGGGTGACGGGACAACCGTTAAACCAACAACGACTCCAAGAAGGCTTAGCCCTACTGCAATTAGACCCCCTCCTCAGTCAAGTCGTCGCAGAATTGACGGCTGGCAGTGCCCCTGGACAGAGCATTCTGCTTGTGAATGTCAAGGAAGCCCCGGCCTTTCATTTCAGTATTAGTGGGGATAACTACCGCCCTCCTAGCATCGGCTCTGAGGAATTAACCTTTGCCGCTTTCCATGATAATTTGGTTGGTTTTGGTGATCGATTGGCAGGAGAATACTCCCTAACTGAAGGTTTAGGCTTGTATAACGTCCACTACACCGTACCGATTAATGTCTTGGATGGGACAATTGGCTTGCACTACTGGAATACCGATACTGAAATTACGGAGAGTATCTTTAGGACATTTCAGATTCGCAACCAAACAGAAACCTTTTCAGTGCAATATCACCAACCGCTCTATCGTAGTCCTGAAACGGAATGGGCGGCGGGCTTAAACTTTGACCTGCGCCGCAATAAAAGCACCCTCGAAGGCATCCCCTTCTGTTTTTCTCTTCCATGTAACAATGGCAACACCAATTTAACAGTCCTTCGTTTCTACCAAGAATGGCTGCATCGTTCCCCTAGTCAAGTCTTGGCGGCAAGGTCTCAATTCAGTTTTGGTTTAACTGCCTTCGATAGCACGATCAGTGACATTGAACCCAATGGGCAATTTTTTAGTTGGTTGGGACAATTTCAATGGCTAAAACGACTGAACTCTGCGGACTGGTTATTACTGACCCGCTTCTATGCTCAAGTCAGTCCTGATGCCTTGCCTATCATTGAACAATTTAGCTTAGGGGGCATTGATACGGTACGGGGCTATGAGCAAAATAGGTTGGTCACAGATAATGCTGTGCTAGGTTCAGTGGAGTTGCGTATTCCTTTGACGTCAGACCCCAGTGTCTTACAGTTAACGCCTTTTATTGAGGGGGGAACCGGTTGGAATAATTTACTGCCCAATCCCGCTCCTTCTACCTTAGTTGGGACTGGGGTAGGCGTGCGCTGGATGATTACGCCTAGCTTCGCTCTGCGCTTGGATTATGGCATTCCTCTCATTTCTTTGAATAACCGAGGTAATACCTTGCAGGAACAAGGACTTTATTTTTCCTTGCGTTACCAGCCTTTTTAATCTCTTTGGGTATAATTCCCCGCCCCTTGGGGCGGAATAACAGCCGGGGCTTGCCCCGGTTTTCATACCTTTGATTTAGAGTTTTGACCATGAGAAGAGAGCAGGACAAAAGTGGACATTCGAGAAGAGCTGATAACCAGCTATCCCCGCTTAACTTTCCTGTCCACTTTTTTCAGTCAGGGTCAGACTTGCTGGTATAAGCTTTGTAGGCAATCACCTTATCCGTCTTTCTTAGTTGTAAAAATCTGTTGGATCATTTGCTGGGCCTGCTGTCCGTAGCCGCCCCCAAATAAATTGAAATGATTGAGAATATGGTAGAGGTTATACAGGGTTTTTCGGCTCTGATAACCCGCATCCAAGGGAGAACCTTCGCTATAACCCTGGTAAAAGGCGGCGGGAAATCCACCAAATAATTCTGTCATGGCTAAATCCACTTCGGGATCGCCGTAGTAGGTGGCAGGGTCGAGGATCACCGGTTCTCCGCTGGTTAAGACCGCCACATTCCCTGACCAAAGATCCCCGTGGACAAGGGCTGGCCGGGGACTGCGCTCCCGTAATCCCTCTTTAGCTTGTTGAATAATTTCTTCAGGACAGGGAAAAAACTCCTTTCTACGTTGAGCCAGTTGGAGTTGATAGCCCAGACGATATTCGGCAAAAAAGGTCGCCCAGTCCGCTGTCCAGGGATTGAGCTGGGGTGTAGAGCCGATGGTATTATCCTCGTCCCAACCAAAAAATTCACTCCCCCCATGATGGTGCAACGCGGCCAACTGCTGACCCATGGCTTTCCAAGCTTCGACGGTGCCGTGGCCAAAATTGAGCCACTCCATCACCAAATAACTATGTCCTTCACTTACCCCATGGCAGACCGGTTGAGGCACTCGTATCGTTTGGGTCGCTGCTATTTGCTTTAATCCTAATGCTTCCGCCGCAAACATTTTAACTTGGTGAGCTTGATTGAGCTTGACAAAATAGGCTTGCTCGTTACTTTCTAAGCAATAGCCCTGATTAATACAGCCGCCACTGACACTCCGCCGTTGTGCAAGGGTAAACGGCTGACCGGTTGCACGACTAATGGCTTCGGTGATCGTGGTCCACATAATACTCAACTCCTAAATTTGACTCGTAAAATAAAAAAATCTTTAGATTTCCCCAGATTCCCCCAAAAGTGTATAGGCTTAGGGTGAACTCATTACGGAAAAAAACCATGACTGCTGACGATAAATTAAAAGCGACCGCTAAAAATATTGAAGGAAAAGTTCAAGAAACCCTGGGAGACATGACGGGAGACCAAGAACAAAAAGCGGAAGGCCAAGCCAAACAAGTCCAAGCATCGGCAATGCACATGGCAGAGAATGTTAAAGCAAAGGCCAACGATGTTTTAGACATGATCAAAGACAAAATCGACAACGTTTAAGGAATTTGGGCGTTGCTGATTTGCAATATGAATCTCTAAAAATACCACTTTTTAAACCTTGATTCAAACTACCTTCTGGATATGTGCAAGGTTCGCATTCATACCTGAATTAAGCAACGCCGGAATTTGAAACCCTCCCTTTCCTAAACGCCAAAATGTAAGACTCACTATCTTAGTTTAATCATGGGGGACGCGGGACTTAGAGCTTTTGCTGACATCGGCAATCACACACAAGACCCGAAGCACTCGTCCCTGGGGATTCATGATGGGGGAATACCAAGAGTCATAGACCACTCCTTCATGCTTAAAAACCACTGATTGGAGAGTATTACCTTCTAGGGCACTGCGAATGGGAGCCAGCAATTGCGGCACATCAGCGTAAAGACTAAACACTGATTGACTGATCGCCTGAATCGGGTCAAGACCAAAGGACTCTAGACCTTGTCCACCACACAGCACAAAAATACCATTAGAGTCCATGATCCAGATGATATTAGGAAAATGGGTCACAATCTGACTTAACATCTGCTCCCGCTTACGTAGGTCATCCTCAACTTGCTTGCGCTCGGTGAAAATACGGGCCGTATTCAGCACTAGAGCGATTAACTCCGTCGTGCGTTCCATCAAGCTAGCGGTTGCTGGGGTAAAGTGTTGGGGACTCGGATGCATCAACGTCAAAACCCCCAGAACAATGCCCCCCCAAAAAATCGGCACTCCCAGGGCAGACCGAGCCTCGTAGGGTTCATCATCCAGTTTTAGCCAGCGAAAATCCCTAAGGGTGTCTTCCACTAATCCTGTTTTACGATTTTCTCTCACCCAGCCCGCCAGTCCTTTGTCCAAGACTTGTCCGACAATGGCGTCTCGCTTGGTCTTAGTAGTGGCCCCCCGGGCTAGAACGCATTCAGTAATATTGCCCTGGTCATCTAGAAGAAATAAACTCCCCTGCTGGGCATTGGTTTGTTGAATCGCCGCTTCCAAGGTTTTTTGTAAGGTGGCTTTGACCAATAACCAACCGGCGGAGGTACTGACTAAGCTCACAAAATTCTTGAGAATTTGATTTTGAATGGTAAGAGAGCGGTTTTCTTCTTGGAAGCGATCAAGCTCTCGACCTAGAGACTCTAGTTCTTGAAGCAGGGGCTGATTAGCAGTACTCATGGGGGAGAATAATGGTAGTTTTAAATCTTAGGAATAAGTGAGAGCATTGGCTCAACAATGAGCATGATAGTGCGAATCATCGAGAATTTCCAGGATTTTTTCACTGTTCAAGCACTAGTCCAGCTTTTTGGGGATGTTTGCCCACCAAGGTCACTGAAAGGCCAAGATAGTGCATGGGGGCTAGGACTTTTTCCAGAATCGTATGATTTCTCGTACATGATTTAAAATCTGGCTGTCTTCGCTCAACTGGGCGATCGCCGTTTCGGTATTCTTCGCCAATTGTTGGTGAGCGAGGTCATTATTGGCTTGGAGTTGCTCTAGGGTTGCCCGGAGTTGGGAGTGAGCCTGACGGATTTTTTGCCATTCTCGTTGCTGAACAGAGACAATCGAATCCTCTTGCTCAGGGTTTAATTGAGCCTGAATGGTTGCCAATTGAGATTCTAGGGAATTAACTGTTCCTCTGAGCGCCAACACATCTTCGCGGGGATATTGCACAAGTTGCCTAATAGCCGCGAGACGACGGGCTAAATACTCATAAAAACGTACTGCCGGACGCAAAAAGGTTAGCAATAGCGTCGCCAAGGCACTGACATAGCCCACTGCGCTAATGCCGCTACTAGCTAGAAAATATAGCCCTACCGCTGAGATGAGATGTAAGGCGATCGCCGCGATTAAAGACCAACGGGAAATGGTGGTGACGTATTGCAGTTGTTGGGCATCAACAGGAATATTTTTCCGCTGGGAAATGGTTGCTTCGGCCTTAACATCTTCGGCTTCAAAATAAATATTCCAAGGCACCGTGACAATAGCCAAAAGCCACCAAAAGCTGGCAATACCAATCAACCAATCGACTAAATTGCCGGTGGGAATTTGCAGCCATTGCAACACGAAAAAGGCCAGGAGAGCTAATAGCCCACTGCCGAAACTAATCCCGACATAGTTGTAATACATTCTGTTACCCTAAACCGAAACTATTGAACATTTCACCTGATTCTAATCCTGTCGTTAGGTTGCAACGGTGTACTTTGTTCAGGTCTTGTAACTGACGCTAAGAGTCTGTTTAAGAAGCCCCCCTGACCCTCCAAGTTTAGGGGGCAAAATAAGAAGGTTCTCAGGATAGAAATCCCATCAAAAATAGCGACGGCAAAAGGCGAGGACGGTCTCTAGATCCTCGGTTTGCTCAAGATACGTGATCGCCGGACGACGAATACAAATTAAAGAAATTCCCAACTCCTTTGCTAGCTGGCGTTTAACCGCTTCACCTCCCGGTAAACCCGAAGCCTTGGTCACCACCAGCGAAATTTGCCACAGTTGCCAAAGGGCTTTTTCTAAATCCTCAGCAATGGGGGGACGCAGGGCAATCAGGCGATCGCCGCTAAAACCTGAAGCCAGGGCCAATGCTAGGGAGGATGGAGTCGGCAGAATTCGCGCAAAAAGAGTCGATTTTTCCTGCCAAGGCGCAAAATAAGGCAAGGATTTGGCCCCTAGGGTCAACAGAACTCGTTTCCCTCGCAGATAATCCCCATCTACCAAGGTTTGTACCGACTCTAGCTCTAGGCTATGGTCATCGGCGGCAAGGCAGGGGCGTTCGTAGCGGAGATAGGGAAGATTGACCTCAACGGTGATCGCCTGGGCGGAGACTGAGACAGCTTGGGCAAAGGGGTGGGACGCATCTACGATGGCCCGGATTTGATAGCGTTTAAGAAATCCAGGCAATTCTGCCGCCGTCAAGGGCCCCACCCGAACTGTTACGCTTGAGCCCTTTGGGTAATGTCGCTCGGCATCGGCGGTTGTCACCGTGACCACACAGGGTATTTTTTCGACGGCGATCGCCTGGGCCAAGCGCAGACTTTCTTGGGTTCCCCCGATCAGCCAAAGACAACCAGAGTCAGACATCCTAGGGGCCCGCCAACACGGCGGCTTCAATATCTTCGCGGCTTAGAGAATATTTGAAACTGCGAGCAATGTCTTGATTAGAATCCTTAGAATTATAATGTACCGTCATTTCTTCCACCTCTAGGCACAGATCCGCTGTCCATTGGGGGAACTGAATATGCCAACAATGGGGCATTGAGTCATCTTTTTCGCAACCAAGGTTGCGCAACCATGCTTCTATGGTGGGCAGAGGATGGTTATACAGGGGAGTATCGGCGGAGGGTAAAATCATCGTCAAAACTATAGGTTGATACTTTACTTTAATGGGTCGAGCCGGAGGATAAAAATCCTCGCATTTCATCGACTATAGTCGTTTCAATAGGTCTTAACAAGGTGTTTAATGAGTGAACAGTCAAACGAGTATCTAACCGGAATTATTGAACGAATTACCTTCCATTCCGAGGATTCAGGTTATACGGTCGCTCGTCTACAAACCCCTAGGGCCAAGGAGTTGACCACCGTTGTGGGTAATTTTGCTAATCTTCAACCGGGACAAACCTTAAAATTAGAGGGGACATGGCGGGAACACCCCCAGTATGGCCCTCAGTTTCAGGTCTCTGACTACACAGAAACAAAACCCGCTACTTTGACCGGGCTTGAAAAATATTTGGGTAGTGGCTTGATCAAAGGAGTCGGGCCGGTGACGGCAAAACGCATTGTGGCTCACTTTGGCATCGAAACCCTAGATATCATCGAAGCTGATAGCGATCGCCTGATCGAAGTGCCCGGCATTGGACAAAGACGAGTCAGGATGATTCAACAAGCCTGGGCAGAACAGCGGGCCATCAAAGATGTGATGGTATTTTTGCAGGGCCATGGGGTCTCCACCACCTATGCGGTCAAAATCTTTAAACAGTACGGTGCTAAGGCGATCGCCACCGTTACCAGTAATCCCTATCAATTAGCAGACGATATTTTTGGCATTGGTTTTTTAACCGCAGACAAGATTGCCCAACAGGTTGGTATTTCTCCCACATCCAAATTTCGCTATCGAGCCGGCATTCTCTACAGCCTTTCGGAAAGTGCCGACCAAGGCCATTGTTATTTGCCAGAAACAGACTTGATCGCAACGGCGATCGCCAAATTAACTACTGATGAATTTGAAGCCACGCCAGACACCGTGGCAGCCGTGATGGCAGAAATGGTTATGGCTCGGGATTTGATTGTAGAAACCGCCGACGAAAACTTGTATTTCAAACCCAGCTTCTATCACACAGAATGTAAACTAGCCCAGCGATTGCGAGACCAGCAAATGACCCCCCTAGAGGTTGACCGGCCCCGAGTCGAAAACTGGATAGACCGCTTTACCGACAGCCGTCAACTGGCCCTCTCCAGCCAACAACGCCAAGGCGTCATTCTGGCCGCGAGTTGCCGCGTCATGGTCTTGACCGGCGGCCCCGGCACCGGCAAAACCTTTACCACCCGCACCATTGTCGCCCTCTGGAAAGCCATGGGCAAAACTATTGGACTCGCCGCCCCCACCGGACGGGCCGCCCAGCGATTAGGGGAAATGACCGGGCTAGAAGCGAAAACTCTGCACCGACTTTTGGAATTTGACCCCTCGACCCTGGGCTTCAAGCGCAATGAAAACAACCCCCTGCCCTACGATGCGGTCATTATCGATGAAGCTTCGATGCTAGACCTATTTTTAGCCCATTCCCTGGTCAAGGCGCTCTCGATCAACGCCCAACTCCTCCTCGTCGGAGATATTGACCAGCTTCCCTCCGTTGGCCCCGGCAATGTCCTGCGAGACATCATCAACTCCGAGCAAATCCCCCTGGTGAGGTTGAACCAAATCTTCCGTCAAGCCGCCGCCAGCGCCATTATCCGCAATGCCCATCAGATCAACCAAGGACAGTATCCCCAACTCGAAGCAATTTCTAGTACTCCCCGCTCAGATTGCCTCTGGCATAGTGGGGGCACTGAAGTAGACCATGGCGTTGAGACCATCATTGAACTCCTGCAAACCTTCATTCCTAGCCTGGGTTTTGACCCCTATCACCACGTTCAGGTATTGTGTCCCATGCAACGGGGAGTCATCGGTAGTCGCAATCTTAATAAAGTAGTGCAGGAATTCCTAAATCCTCCCCAGCCCCAAAAACCAGAAATCCAGCGGGGCCATAGCCTGTTTCGTCTTGGGGATAGAGTCATGCAACTCAAAAATGACTACGAACGGGAAGTATTTAACGGCGACCTAGGCCAAATCACCGCCATTAACAAGGAAGAACAGGAATTAACCATTTGTTACGACGACCGGCCGGTTGCCTATGATTTTGCCGATTTAAATGAGATTGGATTAGCCTGGGCAATCAGTATCCATAAAAGTCAGGGCTCGGAATATCCAGTAGTGATTTTGCCCTTATATATGCAACATTATTTATTGCTAAGTCGGAATCTGCTTTATACAGGCTTGACCCGCGCCAAAAAATTAGCTCTGATCATCGGTCCCCAAAAGGCGATCAGTTACACAGTACGACAGCAAAAAGAACAAGAGCGTTATACCCGCTTACAACAACGCCTCTCGCTGAGCTAAGCCTTCGCTCAAATCTGGACTCAGGGCTACAAAAAACAAGAAACCCCCAACGGAGTTTCATCGGGGGAACAACTATCTAGACGTACAAAAATGCTAGATGTACAAAAATGTCTAAAAAAGCAGAATTAGATCGAGACTTCGCTTAATTCACGGGTCATATGATCAAAGGGAGCATCCATGAAATCGGCGTTGGTCATGCCCTGATTCAGAGCCATTTCTTTAATCATCTCTTTCATAATTTGGATTCCCCGCACCGTAGGGCCAATGGGAACTCCGAGGGAGTTATAGGTTTCGCGCAGGCCTTGGAGCACTCGTTCGTCTAACACATGGTTGTCGCCGGCGACTAGGGCATAGCTGGCATAGCGGAGGTAATAGTCCATATCACGTAGACAAGCCGAGAATCGACGGGTGGTGTAGGCATTACCGCTGGGGCGAATCAGTTCTGGCACTTCTTCAAACAGTTGGGCAGAGGCTTTTTTGACGATCGCCGCTGAACTGGAGTTGATCATGCCCGCGGCGGCGATGCGGGTAGCACCGGACTCAAAATAGGCTTTGAGCTGATCCATGGCATTACGGTCTAGGTAGCGGCCGGTGATATCGTAGTTTCTAATTAAGGTAGTAATCGCGTCTCGCATTTAAATTATTCTCCCAACAGCAATTTAATTTATAGTAGGCGGCTCGGCGCAAGCCAAATTTCAGTCTTTTACCTATCATTGTTTCCGATTGAACGCAAGTCAAGCAACGCCCCAGGGAAGATACAAAACTACACATAGGCAACGTCGTCATTGTAAAGTTTTCTAACTTAACGCTTAACTTTAAGGCAAAGTTAAGTTGCATTGCTATATGATGAACTTTGAAGATAGTAAGATTAAGAGGTTTTCAGGGAATGCCTTTTCAGGCCAGTTACTTCAAGGCAGATTTTTTTAAAGTTTTAGCCAATCCCATCCGTATTCAGATCCTTGACTCCCTTCGGCAGGGGGAACGAAGTGTCAACGACATTGCCCAGTGGTTAGAAGTGGAGCCGTCATCCATTTCTCAGCAGTTATCCATTCTCCGTCGCTATAATTTGGTGGGTACAGAGCGCCGTAGAAATTACGTCTTCTATTCCATCCGTGACCCCAAAATTTTTGATGTATTAGATGCCGCGCTGGATGTTTTTAATAACCATTTAGTGGCGATACGGGACACCCTTAAAAGTTTTGATAATTATGCTGAAAGGGATGACAGAATAAATCCCTCTGGGACTCTTTAGAAATTTCGTTGCACATAGATCTTTTCGTGGGAAATAATAATGGCCGTTTCAATACCAGACGTAGAGAAGTCTTCTGAGCCCCATATCCCCTTTCTTCCTCATTTGCGGGGGGATATCCTAGGCGGAGTAACAGCCGCTGTTGTTGCATTGCCCCTCGCCTTAGCCTTTGCCGTTGCCAGTGGGGTTTCTCCCCAAGCAGGGCTTTACACGGCGATTGTAGCGGGCATTGTTGCCGCAATTTGTGGCGGTTCACGGGTGCAAATTACTGGGCCAACGGGAGCAATGGCGGTGATTTTAATTGGCATTGTGGCTAAATATGGCATCGAAAAAGTTTGGATCGCGGGGGTGATGGCGGGATTAATTCAAATTGCTTTGGGACTCGCTAAGTTAGGGCAGTTGGTTAAGTTTATTCCCTATCCAGTGACCGCCGGCTTTACCAATGGCATTGCTGTCATTATTTTTTGTGGACAATTAAATAATTTTTTCGGTTTATCGTTACCCCGCAGCGAGCACTTTTTCCCTGGTTTACTGGCCACATTTGACCATTTAAATATTATCAATTGGCAGTCAGTGGCGATCGCCTTGATTGTGATTGTCACCAAATTATTTTGGGCAAGGTTCACACGAGTTATTCCAGGATCATTAGTGGGCTTAATTTTGGCAACGGTCTTGGCCAATACCTTGCACCTGTCTGTGACCACGATTGGGGCTATTCCTCGGGCCCTGCCGATGCCCCATGGCATTGCGGGTTGGCAAGATTGGAGTCTGATTCGGGAGTTAATTAATCCGGCCTTAGCCTTGGCGGCCCTGGGCAGTATTGAATCCCTCCTCTCAGCGGTAGTTGCCGATGGTATGACCGTCAGCGACAAACATAATAGTAACCGTGAATTAATTGGTCAAGGCATTGCTAACGTGGTGGTTCCTTTCTTTGGAGGAATTCCTGCTACCGGGGCGATCGCCCGAACAGCGGTCAATGTCAGGTCTGGGGGGAAAACTCGGTTATCTGGCGTCATTCACGGAGTGACGTTGGCAATCATTATGTTAACTCTTGCCCCCGTCGCTGGTCAGATTCCCCTCGCCGCCCTGGCTGGAATTTTGATGGTGACCAGTATCCGTATGATCGAATGGGAAGCCGTTGGTCTCTTAATCCGTGCTGACTATGCCGATTTAAGCGTAATGCTGTTAACCTGGCTGATTACCATTGGTTTTGACTTGATTTTGGCGGTAGAAGTGGGATTAATCGCCGCCGGTGCTTTATTCATCAAACGAATGAGCGAATTGGAATTGGCTAAAATTCCTGAAGCCGAAATCTTTCCCCCTGGTCTGCCCCTCGAACTCAGTCAGGCGATCGCCGTTTATCGGATTGATGGTCCCTTATTTTTTGGAGCGGCAGAACGATTTGTTACCTTTCTGCGCGAAGAACCCAAGGTCAAATATCTGATTTTAAGGATGCGCTATGCCCCGAATATTGATACCACCGGCTTAGTTGCCCTAGAAGATATTTATCAGGATTTAAAACGACGGGGATGCTACCTCATACTCAGTGGCGTACAGCCGGAGGTCAAGACCAAGTTAGAACGCAGTGGACTGATGCAAAAAATTGGACTCAATAATTGTTTTGACACCACCAATGATGCTATTAACGCCCTACAGGTATCCCATCAGCAGACCCTAGCGCCTGTCCTCAATTAATTTGTTTGGAATAACCACTCAAATCACTCAATTTTCACCGATTTACTTTTCATTTAACTAACGTCTATGGACATCAAAATTTTTAACGTCGAACATGGTTTTTGTGCCACTATTGTTCTAGACGATGATCACACTATTCTCATTGATTGTGGCTACAACTTTAGCAAGGGATTTAGCCCAGGCATGTATTTGGTAAAAAGTCACCATACTAAGGTTGATTGTCTGATTTTACCCTCCTACAGTTCCCGTCACCTAGAAGGATTAACCGATCTATTGACTCAATTTGTAGATAACTTTTT
The DNA here is from genome assembly GCA_041750255.1 of Synechocystis sp. Classification (GTDB taxonomy): domain Bacteria; phylum Cyanobacteriota; class Cyanobacteriia; order Cyanobacteriales; family Microcystaceae; genus Synechocystis. The sequence continues at coordinate 44,706 of JBGSZT010000144.1, read as the reverse complement.
CACCCCTAAGATCCTTGTCACAAATCCCTCATTAATGGCGGATAAATCCCCCGATAAAACCCTAGAACAATTGGGCATTCACAATGTTTTAAAACTATTTTGTAATACTAGCAATGGAAGTCAAACCTTTGAACACAGTCTACGGTTTGAAGACTTGCGCTTGACTTTTTTCTGGAATAATGTGAATGACACAAAAAATATTGATGATTTAAGTCTAGTGACGTTTGTTCGATATTACGATGTTACGGTGCTTTTCCCCGGTGATCTCACCGCGGATGGCTGGAAACGGCTACTTGCCTACGAAAAATTTGTAGAGCTCTTGGAAAAGACAAGTATTTTCGTTGCTTCTAATCATGGTCAAAAAATAGGGTATTGTGCCGATGTGTTTAAATATTGCCGTCCCCAGTTGGTGATTGTTTCTAATGATGTAGACCATCCTATTACTGAAACCATGATCAAAACCTATGCAAATTATGCTAAAGGCATTCCCGTTGATCGCCAAGCTAATCGTCAATTATTAATGACCCATCGAGATGGCCGAATTAATTTATCTCGTTATTTAGACCGGGGACTAGACGTTACTACCGAGCCACAATATGGCAATTATTAGTATTTAGTATTTATGAAGACTCTTGCATGTACTTGTTCTGATTGTCGGTCTTCCTTCAGTCGGCGATCTCTCCTAAAAATTTTGGGGGCGGGTTTATTGCTTTACCCTATTTTAGGAAAAATCAAGCCCGCTCAGGCGGTAGAGCATCCGGCTAAGGCGTTAGTTTTAAGTTGTATTGATTTTCGTTTTATTAGCTTAGAACAAGAATTCTTGAGTGAAAAAATGAGGGGGAAATACGATTGGGTCGCATTAGCCGGGGCATCCTTAGCTTTAACGGGTTTTCCCCATGCGGCAGAAGCAGAGGTCTTTTGGGATCAATTAGAACTCTCGACCCAACTCCATGGGATTCAAAAAGTGATCATTTTAGACCATCAAGATTGTGGTGCCTACACGACTTATTTAAACGCGGATTTGAGCCAAGATCCCGGGCGAGAATATGATTTGCATCGGGAGTATTTACAACAGGCTAAAAATGATATTCAGAATCGTTACCTTCAATTAATAACCGAGGGCTATTTTTTGGAATTAGCTGGAAATATCAGGCGAGTTGTTTGACTGGTCTTTAACAAATGCGGGGCAATTGTTCGCCGCTCAGTCGGTCTAGGCGTCGCTGGGCGCCGATGCAACTCCGCAGAGAGACTCGACCCCAGGTTTGGCGACTCCGCCCTGTAACCTCACCAATGAGGCAAGCTCTCGGATTATATCGTTGCAAAATTGCCAGGGCTTCTTCACTACAATCCGGCGGCACAAAGGCCACCAAGCGTCCCTCATTGGCAACGTAGAGCGGGTCAAGTCCTAGTAATTCACAGGCACTTTGCACATCTTCCCGCACCGGAATTTGCGTTTCGTTAATCTCTAGGGTAACTCCAGCACTTTCAGCAATTTCATTGAGGGCACTGGCTAAGCCGCCTCGGGTTAAGTCCCGCAGACAGTGCAGGGTAATGCCCACCTGGAGTAGGGTCAAAACGAGATCCGCTAGGGGAGCCGAGTCACTCTCTAGGGGATACTCAAAGCTCAGTCCCTCTCGCACCGCCATAATTGCCATGCCGTGGCGTCCTAGATCCCCACTGACCAACAGGCGATCGCCAACTTGCACCTGACGGGGATGAATTTCTTGGGTATGTTCAATGACGCCAATACCAGCGGTATTAATAAAAAGCCCATCCCCCTTGCCCCGGTCAACGACTTTAGTATCGCCGGTAATAATTTTCACCCCACACGTTTGAGCCGCCCGTTGCATGGATTGCACAATCTTCCAGAGGGTGGTCATGGGCAGGCCTTCTTCGAGAATAAAGCCCGCACTTAAATACAGAGGTCGCGCCCCCGCCATGGCCAAATCATTGACCGTACCATACACCGCCAGGGAACCAATATCGCCCCCCGGAAACACCAGGGGATGGATAACGTAGGAATCAGTGGTAAAAGCAAGGGTTTGCCCCGGCACCGTCAAGGTCGCAGCATCATGGGCTTGCTCCGCTGGCAAACCAAAGGCCGGCCAAAAAATTTGCTCTAACAACTCCTGCATCAACTTACCGCCACCGCCATGGGCCAACAAAATCTGGGGATAGCGGTTTAGGGACAGAGGGCAAGCCAAATTAAGATCGGTCATGGCTAACGCTAAAGACTTTGACCGCGAATTTTGGCCGAAAATCCTGCCGCCTTAAATTGGTCTAAGCGAATGGGCAGGGGTTGCTCGGCGGGGACACTGATGCGGACTTCAAAATTACTTTTTCCCGGCGGAATCTCGGCAATATTGCCGACACGGGTACGATTTTGCATCGTGGGTTCTCCGTTAGCATCGTAAATCCGTCCAAAAACATCGGCATCATAGACGGTTTTGCCGGTTTTGTTATTGGCAATGCCAGTGACGATAAAACAATTAGCCAAGTCGCTAGAACCACTGGTAACATTCCCCTGGGCCAGTTCTGCGGGGCAGTCTTTATAATCTAGGTTCGTCAGAGCGATTTCCGTTAGGGCCAAGGCCGGAGGGGCGATCGCCAGGGTTAACAACGAAAAGACTACAGTTAACGCTGTCATCAAAATCACAGGAATACGCATGGAAGACAACCCCAATTTTGGTAAAGAGAGACTTGGGCTAGTTTATCATCGGTTAACGTGTGGGGAGAACAACCTTGGGCGCAAAGACGGGGGCATGTTCCCTCTGGATAAATTCTCCGAGCCCAAGGCATTCTCCCTCTGCATTTAAGACGAGGGCGTAGGATTGGTCACCAGACGGGCTTAGGGAGAGCGCGCGGCCATAGTACCAATCTTTAATCTCATCCTCATTAAGCATATAGTGCGGCAAATGGGGCAGAGCCTCCTGGGGCGTGAGCAAAAATTGACTCGGGGAGGATGATTCAGCCAATTGCTCTAGGGTTACCGATTGCTCTAACTTCATACCGCCACTTTCCTGGCGTTCCAGCGCGGCCAAACTGCCCCCTACCCGCAATTGATGGCCTAAATCCCTGGCGATCGCCCGAATATAGGTGCCTTCTCCACAGGTAATTAAAAGCTCAATTTCGGCGGGGGAACCCGATTGCCAGTCAAGCTGTTCTATAGCAAAAATATGGACTTGGCGCCTAGGAACCTCGACGGCAATGCCCGCCCGTGCCAGATCGTAGAGCCGTTTACCATCCTTTTGGATGGCGCTGTATTGCGGCGGAATTTGAGTAACAGTGCCTAAAAAAGAAGGCAATTGAACTTGAACGCTTTCTAGGGTTAACGAAGAGGTATCGGTGGATTGTAAAATTTCTCCCTCTAGGTCGTCGGTGCTAGTTTGGATGCCGAGACGAACCACCGCCCGATAAACCTTGCGACGGGGTAAATAATTAAGCAAGCGAGTCGCCCGGCCCACCGCCAGGGGCAAGACACCGGAGGCAAGCGGGTCGAGGGTACCACCGTGGCCGATGCGTCGCTCCTGCAATAGTTTCCGAGCCTTGGCCACACAGTCGTGGGAAGTCCAGTGCAAGGGTTTATATAAATTCAAAAATCCAAACATTTTCATTTTTCCCAAAAATCAACCCCAAGTTCTCCGCGTGAGGCTCCCCGCCGTTCCTAGGTTCGGAAACCTACACTTCCGTCCGAGGGCTGATGTCCGTCACTATAAGAGGTGAACGAGGGAGGGTTGCCAAGCCCCAACTATTTATTATTGATCGTTCAATCGTAGTCCTTATACTGAATTTGAATTGGAGTTAGCTCAATTATGGGAAAAGTTGTTGGTATTGACCTCGGTACAACGAATTCTTGCGTCGCGGTCATGGAAGGGGGCAAGCCCACTGTTATTGCCAATGCCGAAGGTTTCCGCACCACTCCCTCCGTCGTTGCCTATGCCAAAAATGGCGATCGCCTAGTGGGCCAGATTGCCAAACGTCAGGCGGTGATGAACCCGGCCAATACATTTTATTCCGTCAAACGCTTCATCGGACGGAAACAAGACGAAGTCAGTCATGAAGCCACCGAAGTTTCCTACAAAGTGCTGCGGGACAGCGGCGGTAATGTCAAAATTGACTGCCCTGCCATGGAGAAACAATTTGCTCCGGAAGAAATTTCGGCCCAAGTCCTCCGAAAACTCGTTGAAGATGCCAGTAAATACCTCGGCGAAACCGTCACCCAAGCTGTGATCACCGTTCCGGCCTATTTCAACGATTCCCAACGCCAAGCCACCAAGGATGCAGGTAAAATTGCAGGGATTGAAGTCCTACGGATTATCAACGAACCCACCGCAGCCTCTCTCGCCTACGGTTTAGACAAAAAAAGCAATGAAACCATTCTTGTCTTTGACCTCGGGGGCGGAACCTTCGATGTTTCTGTATTAGAAGTGGGTGAAGGCGTATTTGAAGTGCTGGCCACCTCGGGCGACACTCACCTGGGCGGGGATGACTTTGACAAAAAAATCGTTGACTACCTAGCCGATGAGTTCAAACGAGTCGAAGGCATTGACCTGCGTCAAGATAAGCAAGCCCTACAACGCTTGACCGAAGCCGCTGAAAAAGCCAAAATTGAACTCTCCGGCGTATCTCAAACTGAGATCAACCTGCCCTTCATCACCGCCACCCAGGACGGTCCCAAACACCTCGACACGACCCTGACCCGGGCCAAGTTTGAAGAGTTGTGTGCCGACTTGATCGACCGTTGCCGTATCCCGGTGGAAAACGCAGTACGGGATGCCAAAATTGATAAAAGCGCCCTCGACGAAATTGTCTTGGTGGGAGGCTCCACTCGGATTCCCGCCGTGCAAGAAGTCGTCAAAAAAATCCTAGGCAAAGACCCCCACCAGGGCGTTAACCCCGATGAAGTCGTCGCCGTCGGTGCAGCCATTCAAGGCGGTGTCCTAGCCGGTGAAGTCAAAGACATTCTTCTATTAGATGTCTCTCCCCTCTCCCTGGGGGTAGAAACCCTCGGCGGCGTTATGACCAAAATCATTCCCCGCAACACCACCATTCCCACCAAAAAATCTGAAACCTTCTCCACGGCGGTGGATGGTCAGACCAACGTCGAAATCCATGTTCTACAAGGGGAACGGGAAATGTCCCGGGATAATAAGAGCTTAGGAACCTTCCGGCTTGATGGCATCCCCCCGGCTCCCCGCGGTGTGCCTCAAATTGAAGTCACCTTTGATATCGATGCCAATGGTATTTTGAACGTCACCGCCAAAGACCGCGGCACGGGGAAAGAACAATCCATTAGTATTACGGGAGCTTCCACCCTACCGGATACTGAAGTCGAACGCATGGTCAAAGAAGCCGAAGCGAATGCCACCGCGGATAAAGAACGCCGTGACAAAATTGACCGCAAAAACCAAGCGGATTCCCTGGTTTACCAAGCCGAAAAACAAATCACGGAACTAGGCGACAAAATCTCCGGTGCCGATAAAACCAAAGCCGAAGATCTGATCAAAGACCTGAAAGTGGCGATCGCCGAAGAAGATGACACCAAAATCCAAACCCTGTTACCCGAACTTCAGCAGGTTCTTTACAGCATTGGTAGTAGTGTCTACCAACAAGCGGGAGCCACCGCAGATGCCACGGGTGCCGGCCCTTCGGATGGAGCGGGAACTACCAGCAGTGGCGATGATGTCATTGATGCCGAGTTCTCAGAAACCGACAATAAATAAACTCGCTGAAGTTAATTAATGAACCAGGGGGCATCACGATGTCCCTTTTTTTGTTCAAAAAATTTAATGCGGACGGAGAGACTCGAACTCTCACACCAAAGATACTAGAACCTAAATCTAGCGCGTCTACCAATTCCGCCACGTCCGCGTAACGCAAGATTATCATCATAGCGAATAATCAATTTTTTGGCTAGAGATTTCTGCTCAAATCTAGGGCAATGCAATCTATCTTGGCCCGATGGGGAGGCCGAGCAGTGCAATGATCCGCCTAAAAACGTATAATGGAAAGGTTGTCAATTTTTTTAAAAGACCCATGGCTGTTCCAAAGAAGAAAACCTCAAAATCAAAACGAGACCATCGTCGTGCCCATTGGAGACTTCAAGCGGCGAAGCAAGCCCAACGTGCTTTGTCCCTAGGAAAATCGATCTTGACTGGACGCTCCAATAGCTTTGTCTATGAAGATGAAAACGAGGACGAAGAGTAAGCGTTTAGTGCAAAATAATTTTTTCAAAAAACAGCCCCAATAACTTAGTCTGTTGGGGCATAGTTTTGCTAGCTTAAAACAAAAATAGAACAAGTCATTCTAGATTTTTCTAGAAAATCATACGTTGCTGAGAACGGATGATATGCTTAGTGGAGATAATTGGGATGTCAGATTATTAGGTTGAGGATTAGGGTTGTGGGCTGGAAAGTGCGAGCCATTCGTGGCGCAACAACAGTAAACGAAAATACTGCGATAGCCATGCGAGAGGCAGTGAGTGAACTGCTAGAGGCCATCGAAATCCATAATCAACTTGACCCAGAGGATATTGTCAGCGTCACGTTTTCGGTAACCCCTGACCTCAATGCCCTTTTTCCAGCGGCGATCGCCCGTGAACGGCCCCGCTGGGGAGATGTTCCCCTTTTAGATGTTCAACAAATGCAGGTGGTAGGGAGCCTGGAGCGTTGTATCCGCGTCTTGATTCATCTCAATACCACCAAGCCCCAATCCGCCATTTACCACCCCTACCTCCGCCATGCCCGATGCCTGCGACCGGATTGGAACCTAGCTCAACTCACTGTTCCCAGTAAGTCCTAGCCTGTAATGCCTGTACTAGGGTTTGGAAGGGTTGCCAATTGTCCTCAGTGGCGATCGCCTCCCAGACGGATTCAATCACTGGTCGCAGGAGAGCGGTGGGGGGATTCGCCCTGCGTAAATTATCTGCCATAGATTCCATCTCTACTGGCGATTTTTGCGTTAATAGTTGATGGTACAACCCGCGCCAGCTAGACCAATCGCTATTCCCCAGGTCACTATTTTCTAGAATTAAACGGGCATCCTGCCACCAACCCTGATTAATATTTGCCGTCAACTCACTAAAAAAGCCTTGGTAATGGCACTGACTTTCACCGAGACAGCGTAGGGTCTCTTGCACGAGCTTTTCTGCCAAGGAGGAGTCAGAGGTGGATTGATCTTCCAAGCCTAATCGACGGAGCATTAAAGATTGATAGGACTGCCCATAGAGCGTTTCAAAATCTGCCAGGGCTTCTTTCATATCAGCAGACGGAATGACCGATGCCAGGGGCAATTGTAAAAGTTCTAGGTTGAGGCGACAAATAATGGGCTGATTGCCGTAGCTGTAGCGTCCACCGTAGTCGAAATAGGCGGCGATAAAGCGTGGGTCATAGGTGGGAATAAAGCCGTAGGGGCCATAGTCAAAACTTTCCCCCGTAATTGACATATTATCGGTATTCAAAACGCCGTGACAAAAGCCCGCCGCCATCCACTGAGCGGCCAACTGAGCCACCCGTTGCACCAAGACTCGATAGAACTGACCGTAATATTGGCGACCTGGCTCTACCTCGGGGTAATAGCATTCGATCACATGATCTAAAAGTATCTGAATTAAATCCGATCGCCGCTGGTAGTGTAGCCGTTCAAAGGTGCCAAACCGCAGATGAGAACGACTAAAGCGAATCATCACCGACGAACGGGTTGGAGAGGGTTCATCCCCCCGCCAGAGAGCTTCCCCCGTTTCAATCAAACTCAAACAACGGGAGGTTTTAACCCCTAGAGAATGCAAGGCTTCCGCCGCCAACACTTCCCGCAGGCCGCCCTTGAGGGTCAAACGTCCATCGGCATTGCGAGAATGGGGGGTTCTACCCGATCCTTTAGTACCAAAATCATAAAGTTCTCCATCGGTGCCGCGTACCTGACCGTAGAGAAAACCCCGACCATCGCCCAAGTAGGGATTGTATTCCCCAAATTGATAGCCATGATATCGCAGAGCCAAAAAAGGACGAATGCCTTCAAATAAGCCAAAGGCGGCGATAAAATCATCATCTTTTACCTGGGTTGGCTCAAGACCTAACCGGGGTAAGAGGGCATCATTACGAAAACGCAGAGTATGGGAAGGAAATGACGCCGCTTGTACCAGATCATAAAATTCAATACCCAGGGATTCTAGGGCTGTTTCGTAGGAAAGCGAGAGGAAAGGATTACTATGGTTAGCTGGCATTCTTGGATAATTTAAGACAAAAGAAGTCACTATTATCCACCCTAACTCTGATCACGCCAGAAGAAAAACCATGTTAGCCAAGCAAATTTTGCCCTGTCTCAATGTTAATGCGGGAGATCCGATGAAAAAATTGTCACAAGCTTATCAAGTCTTGGGAAATTACGCCAAGGAAACTTGATCATTATTGCGGCAAGATTTAGCCTTGTTCAAACGATATTGATATAGTTTAGATGCTTGTAAATCGACTTCAATTTGAGCAATTATATCGTCTAAAATAATAATTTCCGCCTCCATTTTCTGGCAGAGTAAGCCAACTTTTTTTGAAGTTACCTGGATTTGTTCAGAACTAGGAGAAAAGTTTGACTGTCTCATAACAAATTCCAATTTTGTTTTTCTTCTCGGATTGTGGCCTCTCAAGCTTCCACTGTCGCCTGAGCTTCTTCAATAGAGCGATGGAGCAATTCTAACATAGCTTGATTTACGAGGGGCTGAGATTCAGCAATTCTCAACAACAGAGTATTGAATCGAGAATAATAACCATTAGCCCTTTCTCGAATATTATCGAGATCATCAAGAGAAACTAAGGTATTATCTGTTTCTCCATAAGTATTCAATATGACAAAGGCGGCTTCTGTCGCTTTATTGATCACAACGAGAAGTTTTCTTTGTAAATCCAAAATAACTGTAGTAAGCTCTTCTGGTAACTCAGACATTGAACTGTTCCTCACTTTCTAAGCCAACTATGACCCTAGCCAAACGAATTCTGCCATGTCTTGATGTTAATGCCGGCCGGGTGGTCAAGGGCGTTAATTTTGTTGGTCTTAAGGATGCCGGAGACCCCGTAGAATTGGCCCGTCTCTACAATGAAGCCGGGGCCGATGAGTTGGTTTTTCTCGATATTACGGCTACCCACGAACAGCGCGACACCATTATTGATGTGGTCTATCGTACCGCCGAAGAGGTGTTTATTCCCCTGACTGTGGGGGGTGGCATCCAAACCCTAGAGCATATCAAAGCCCTGTTGCGGGCGGGGGCCGACAAAGTTAGCGTCAATTCCTCCGCTGTACGAAATCCTGATTTTATTAATGCCGCCAGTGACCGCTTTGGTCGGCAATGTATTGTGGTGGCGATCGATGCCCGACGACGAGTTGATCCCCACAATCCAGGTTGGGATGTTTTTGTGCGCGGAGGTCGAGAAAATACTGGGCTAGATGCGATCGCCTGGGCTAAAGAAGTAACCCAACGGGGAGCGGGGGAATTATTGATTACTAGTATGGATGCCGACGGGACTCAAGCGGGCTATGACCTAGAGCTCACAGCGGCGATCGCCAGCCAAGTCGAAATTCCGGTGATTGCTTCGGGAGGAGCGGGCAATTGCCACCATATCTATGAGGCGCTCACGGAGGGCAAAGCCGAAGCCGCCCTGTTGGCCTCGTTGTTACATTACGGGCAACTCACTATTCCTGAACTGAAAAATTACCTCCAGAATCATGAGGTTCCCGTGCGTCTCTGCTAGATCTTGACCTAGAGAAAAGCTTAAGTTCCGCCGCTAACGCCTTGCTATCTTCATAAAGTGCATTAAAATATAACTAAAGTTAACAATTTTTAACACATGTTGATGCCCATTCTCATTTTTGATGTGGCTCTGGTGGCATGGTCGCTACATCTAATGCAGCAGGCAGTCGTGGAGCAAGAATTTTCCCTGATGTTGGCAGGAACCCTGGTGGCCTTAGCCGCCGCCGCCATGTTGGTGGTGTATTTTTTGATGGGGAACTGCCTGACCTATTTGACCCAAATTCCCTACTAGTTGACTGAATCCCGCTGTAAAGTTCTCTTTCTCCGAAAACTAAGGCTCGTTTACTTTATTTTTTAAAAACCAGCTTCCGAAGGCCAACCCAAAGAACGTTGAAGCTAACGATTGGCCTTGGTATAGGTCTGACTTATTTTTCCCAAATAATTTACATCATCTGCTGTTAAAGACCAGCCCAAGGCACCGGCATTTTCTCGCGCTTGCTTACTGTTTTTAGCTCCAGGAATGGGGAGTGCTCCCTGGGCTACGAGCCAATTGAGGGCAATCTGGGCCGATGTTTTGTCATACTTTACCGCCATTATTGCAACAGCATCTAAAACAGGCAATAGATTTTTCAGCCCTTGAGCGCGAAAACGCGGGTCGAGTTGCCGCGCTCCCTGGGGACGATCCCCATTTTGGAGGGTGTACTTACCCGTCAGGAGTCCTTGGGCCAAGGGACTGTAGGCCAAAATCGTAACACCGAGTTCTTCGGCCTTGGCGCGAACACCATTTTCTTCAATTTGTCGCGTTATCAGGGAATAGGGAACTTGGTTACTCGCCAGGGGAATGCCTCGTTCTGCTAAATACTCGTAAGCGATCGCCATTTGTTGGGCAGAATAATTACTAACGCCAACGGCTTGGATGCGTCCTTTTTTGACCTCAGCGGCCAGCACTTCCATGAAATCTTTGGTATTGAGCAAAAATTCCAGCGGCCAATGGATCTGGTAAAGACACATTTGAGAAGATTGGAGACGTTCTAAACTCGCGCCCAATGCTTCGGCGATGGCGGAGCGATGCCAACGCCAAGGTAAAGGAAAATATTTACTGGCGATCTGAACAGGCTGTGACGTCTGGGCCATGAAGCGCCCCAGTAAACGCTCTGATTCCCCCAGTCCATAAATTTCTGCCGTATCAAAAAAAGTCACCCCGCATTCAAGGGAGGTTTGAAACGCGCCCAAAACATCAGCATCGTTATAGCCCTTCCCGTAGTCCCAAAAAATGCTATCCCCCCAGGCCCATGTCCCGACTCCCAGCGCCGTTACCTCAACCCCCGTCTTTCCGAGTTGTATGGTTTGCATCATAGTTTTCCATTGCTTTAGGCCACTTTAACAAGCTCGAGCAAGGGTTGCCAGCGCACATAGTGATGTCCCCCCATCTCCAGCACTACTTTCAAGTTAGGGGTCTGCTGGGTCAAGCGGAGCAACACCTGCAATTCTGCATTGGAGAGCACAAAGCCTTCGAGAATCCAAAGCACTAATCCCTTGGACTGGGGTGGTAAGTTTTCGAGTTGATAACCGGCGATCGCCGGTACAAAATAAACTTGGCCCACGGCGGCCTCTTGAGCAATATTTTTTTTGCCTAGGTGGGGCGGACGCACACCATGCACTCCCATCAAATAGGCTTCCACATCGCCTAAACCACGGGCTGAGAGGGACAGAGTTGTGTAGCCATTGGCACGGAGACGGCGTTGGTACCGACCTTCATAACCGCCTTCGAGGGGAGCAAATAGCCCCAATGCGCCGGATTGTTCTAGAGCACGAATAAATCCTTTTCCGGTGGTTAACAGTGGCATAACTAGGGGTCCCTGGATGAACTAATCTGCCCCTGATTATACGGTAAACTCAGGGAACCGCAAACCAGGTAATGCAAGATTTAATGGCACCGTTGTTTATTGTCCTAGAAGGCATTGATGGGTCTGGCAAAAGCACCCAAGCTGACCTGCTCCAGCTTTATTTTGAGCGGCGAGGGGAAACGGCGATCCTAAGCCCAGAACCCACGGCAGGGCCCATTGGCAAGCTAATTCGTCAGGCTCTACAAACGGAAATTTTGCTGTTTTTAACCCCACAACAGTTTGAACACCAGATGGGCTATCTTTTCGCCGCGGATCGTTACTATCACCTCCACAATCAAGATGACGGTGTCTTAAAGGCGTTAATCCAAGACCAATCCCACGTGATTACGCCCCGTTATTATTTTTCCTCCTTCGCCTACAATGCCCATTCCTCCGAAGATTGGGATTTTATTCATCGTCTCAATCAAGGCTTCCCGGCTCCAGATCTGCTCATTTACCTAGACCTTTCGGTAGAGGAGGCCCTCCTACGGATTAACGAACGCAAAGCGGGACAAAACCAGGAGTGCTACGAAAAAGAAGAAAAACTACGGGAAGTGAGCCACAATTATCAAAAAATCCTGCAAGATTATCGGGGCGAATTATTAACCCTGGACGCAAATCAACCAATATCGGTACTACACGACCAAATTGTAGAGTATATCCAAAAGCGGTCCAAAAACCTGCTGTAATAGCGGTTTCCCGTTGTCCGATCGCCGGCCAAATGGTTCTGGTTGTAAACATTTCGTTAAGATGGAATTTATCTAAACTCCTATTGTTTCGGTTTGAAGGTTGATCGGCGATGGCACTCAGGGCTCCAGTCCAATTCCAAGATCATTTTGATGTCATTGTTGTCGGTGGCGGCCATGCGGGTTGTGAAGCGGCGTTAGCGTCGGCTCGGTTGGGCTGTCGTACTCTCATCTTGACCTTGAATCTGGACAGAATAGCCTGGCAACCCTGTAATCCAGCGGTGGGTGGCCCCGCCAAGTCTCAATTGACCCATGAAGTGGATGCCCTGGGTGGAGAAATTGGCAAAATGGCTGACCGTACCTACTTGCAAAAGCGAGTTCTAAATATTTCCCGGGGGCCAGCGGTCTGGGCCCTGCGGGCGCAAACGGATAAGCGCGAATATGCCGCGGTCATGAAGACGATCGTGGAAAATCAGGAAAATCTTTTTGTCCGCGAAGGCATGGTCACAGATTTAGTCCTGGGCAATAACGATGAAATTGTTGGCCTACAGACCTATTTCGGCACCTGTTTTCAGTGTGCGGCGGTGATTTTAACCACCGGCACCTTTCTGGGGGGCAAAATTTGGATTGGCAATAAATCTCTCCCCGCCGGACGAGCCGGAGAATCCGCGGCGATCGGTCTAACAGATACCCTCAATGACCTGGGCTTTGAAACCGGCCGCCTCAAAACAGGAACCCCGGCTAGGGTGGATAAACGCTCGGTAGATTACAGCCGCTTGGAGCCTCAACCCCCGGACGATGAGGTGCGTTGGTTTAGTTTTGACCCCGAGGTCTGGCAACCCCGCGAGCAAATGAATTGCCACCTCACCCGCACCACGGCCAAAACCCATCAATTAATTCGGGAAAATTTACATTTATCGCCCATCTATGGCGGCTTTATCGACTCTAAAGGCCCCCGCTATTGCCCGTCCATTGAAGATAAGATTGTTCGCTTTGCCGATAAGGAAAGTCATCAAATTTTCATTGAACCGGAAGGGCGTGATATTCCTGACCTCTATATCCAAGGCTTTTCTACAGGACTGCCGGAAACCATTCAATTGGCGCTATTGCAAACCCTGCCGGGGTTAGAACATTGCTCGATGCTACGTCCGGCCTATGCGGTAGAGTATGATTTCTTGCCCGCGACCCAGTGCTACCCCAGTCTGATGACCAAGGCGATCGCCGGTTTATTTTGTGCAGGACAACTTAACGGCACCACCGGCTATGAAGAGGCGGCGGCCCAGGGCATTGTGGCCGGGATCAATGGCGCTCGCTATGCCCAAGGCTTGGAACTCCAGATTTTTTCCCGCGAGGAAAGTTATCTCGGTACCTTAATGGATGATCTATGTACCAAAGACCTGCGCGAACCCTACCGGATGTTGACGAGCCGTTCGGAATATCGCTTAATTCTGCGCTCGGATAACGCCGATCAACGCTTAACTCCCCTTGGGCGAGACCTAGGACTGATTGACGATCGCCGTTGGCAGATCTATCAAGACAAACAAACTCAGATTACCGCCGAAAAAGAACGGCTCTATGGCTTTCGACTCAAGGAAAATGACCCCAGGGGTCAGGCGATCGCCGAAGAAACCCAACAACGGATCAAAGGCTCGATTGTGCTAGCGGATCTATTACGTCGTCCCGGTTTACATTATTCTGACCTGGAACGCCATGGTCTGGGCAACCCTAGCCTTAAGGAAGACGAAAAAGAAGGGGTAGAAATCGAGATCAAGTATTCTGGCTATATCAAACGCCAACAAACCCAAATTGAGCAGGTAAGCCGTCAAACCCAGCGACCCTTGCCCGCTAGCCTCAACTACATGGATATTGATACCCTCTCCATGGAAGCCCGTGAAAAACTCAGTCAAATTAGACCCCTCACTCTGGGGCAGGCCTCCCGCATTGGCGGGGTCAATCCGGCGGATATTAACGCCCTACTCGTTTATCTCGAAACCCAATTCCGCCATCAGCTTTCCTAGTCCTTGACGTTTTAGTCCCAACAATAATGACCCTTTCTGAGACTCCCCCCTCCAGCCCCTGGCAGTTTTTTGCTCAATTCTGGCGCACTCTCCTCAAGGTGATCGCCGATCTACGCCTAGCCATTGTTCTTTTATTGCTGATTGCCCTCTTTAGCATCAGTGGTACGGTAATTGAACAAGGAGAAACCCTCAGCTTCTACCAAAGCAATTATCCTGAAGCCCCCGCCGTTTTTGGTTTTTTGAGTTGGCGAGTTATCCTAAACCTAGGGCTAAACCATGTTTATCAAACCTGGTGGTTTTTGTCCCTATTAATTCTTTTTGGCACGAGCCTAACCGCCTGTACCTTCCATCGTCAATTTCCGGCCCTAAAAGCCGCTCGCCGTTGGCGCTATTACCAACAACCCCGACAATTTCAAAAATTAGCCCTGGGGGTATCTTTACCCAGCCTAAATTTAGAACAACTAATACCGCTCCTAAAAAAGCGCGGCTATCGTATTTTTGTCGAAGATAATAGTCTTTATGCCCGCAAGGGACTCATCGGCAAGATTGGGCCGATCATTGTCCATGCCGCCATGCTGATTATTTTGGGCGGGGCGATTTGGGGTGCATTATCTGGGTTTTTGGCTCAAGAAATGGTGGCGGAAGGAGAAAGCTTTCGCGTTAATAATATTATTGAAGCCGGGCCCCTAGCAAAACCGCAAATCCCGCAGGATTGGGGCATCAAGGTGAATCGGTTTTGGATTGATTACACGCCCAGCGGGGGCATTGACCAATTTTATTCAGACCTATCGGTGATCACTACCGAAGGTGAAGAACTGAAGCGGGAAACTATTTTTGTCAATCATCCCCTCCGCTATCAGGGCGTAACCTTCTATCAAACCAATTGGGGCATTGCCGGAGTTAAGGCAAAAATTAACAATAGCCCTATTTTTCAATTGCCCATGGCTCCATTGCCCACCGAAAATGGCGGCAAACTTTGGGGAACCTGGATTCCTACTAAACCTGACCTGAGCGAAGGTGTCGCCCTATTGACCAAAGACTTGCAAGGCACGATGATTCTCTACGACCAAGCGGGGAATTTAAGTAATGCGGTACGCCCCGGCATGAGCTTGGAGGTTAATGGTGTGACGCTCAATATTTTGGAACTCGTAGGTAGTACAGGGCTACAAATTAAAGCCGATCCCGGTATTCCCTTTGTTTATTTGGGGTTTGGACTGTTGATGCTAGGGGTGATGATGAGCTATGCCTCCCATTCCCAGATTTGGGCCTTGCATCACACCAGCGAAAACGATGGTTCTAGTACTCTTTATGTGGGCGGGCGCAGTAACCGCGCCCAGGTCTTGTTTGAGCGAGAATTATTGACTCTTTTAGAAGGATTAGAGCCACCAACCGTTTCAGCCACGGAGATTAGTGTATTCGGTCAAAATAATGCCTGAACTGTTGAAATTTGGGGCTATTTAGGGGAAAATCTAAACTTTCATCGCTATTCCAGACCTGGCGGATGGGGACAACTTCTACCACGCTATTGCTATAGGCAAGACCGTCAAAGAATTTCACCAAATCTAGAGTCCAGGGTTCGGTATGAACTGATTCGCCAGCCTGAGTTAACCAGTGCAATAATTGCCCTCTGGCGATCCCCGCTAGCATCTGACCCTCCGTTGCGGGTGTCCAAAATTGTTCTTTCCGCCAACCCCAGAGATTACCAGTACTCGTTTCTAGCCAGCGACCTTGGACATCGGTCAAAATTGCTTCCGTCGCGCCCTGGCGTTGGGCGTCTTGGCGGGCTAACCAAGCCCCTAGGTAATTGCCGGTTTTGTGACCCGCTAGCGGTCGTTGGTGGTGGGGTAAATCTGCCACCCAAGCGATAATGCCCTGGGCTTGGTCGTTAGCTAAATTTGGTGGCAAGGCTCGACCTAATATCCAGGCTTTGCCCTGGGGAAAGAGGGTAATTCTCAGGACAGGGTAGATTTGGGCCAATTGCTGAGCCGCTTGCTCTAGGGCCTTCCAATCGGGGGCGGGCCAGCCAAACTGCTCTAAACTTTGCCTCAGGCGATCGCCATGGGCGGGCCAATGAGTGAGGGGGTGGTCAAGGGAATAATCATAAACCCGGAGGGTGGTAAAAACCGTTGCGCCGTAGAGTAATCCGGGATCTTGAACCGGCAGAGTCAGGGTATCTTGGTCGAACCATTGCCCATCAAACCAATAGATCATGTTGACTTACTAAAAACAATAATCCCCCTAAAAAGGGGGCAACGAGAAGATCGTTTATGGTGTGTTCAGCCAACCCGACACCCTAGACTTAGGGTGCTTTTTTGGGAGAAAGAAACATCATCATGTTTCGGCCTTCTCGTTTGGGAATTTGCTGAATTTCTGCTTCATTTTGCAAATCAGTGGCCATGCGCTTTAGGAGTTCTTCGGCGAGGTGGGCGTGTTGGATTTCCCGACCCCGGAAGGTGATAGTGGCTTTGACTTTATCACCCGCCTTGAGGAAGCGTTGTGCTTGGGTGACGCGGACTTGATAGTCGTGTTCGTCAATTTTGTAGCGCATTTTGACTTCTTTGACATCCGCCGTATGCTGTTTTTTCTTGGCTTCTCTGGCCTTTTTCTCTTGCTCAAACTTATATTTGCCGTAGTCCATGATGCGGCAAACGGGAGGCTTGGCCGTTTCGCTGACCAAAACAAGATCTAGTCCTTGCTCATCAGCGACAATTCTGGCATCGTCCGGCGTTAATATCCCCAATTGCGAGCCATCATTATCAATGACTCGAATTTCTGGGAAGCGAATTCTTTCGTTAATCTTGGGTAAGTCGCGTTGAGGTCGTCTTTTGTCGATCACAGGTATTATCTTGTACGGTTAGAATCGAAAGGGGTTAAAGTTATCTGAAAATGGTAGTGTTCTTCGGCCATTTTACCGATTTCTGGAGAAATCAGGTCTTAATTTTTATGTCAATCTTAACCTTTTAGCAATTTTTGACAATGATGACTCAATTTTACCAATCCTTCGGCGCTTGTGTCTTGTCCCTCACCCTTGGCATTCTGGCCTTACCCCCGGCTTTAGCCAAAGACCCACCGGCCACCACCTATACCCCCGGCTTTTGGCAACCCGTGGAGCGTTTCAACTCTGCCAAGCCTGTTTCAATTAAGCTGATCAATAATTCTGGGCTTGATTTAGATTACGACATCACCACCCTCGAATCCTTTTCTCCAGCGACATTAAAATCTGGTGAATCCTCTGTATTGTCTGGGTTTGGTGATTCTACCTACGTTATGGTTTATCCCGCCCAGAGTTACAGTACAGATACGCCGTTTACTCTGCGTTTTGTGGCGACAGTGGATGAAACAACCAATCAAGTGTCAGTAACAGTGGACAAAGCAGATAAGAACTTTTTGGGACATCGCACCATTAATTTGCAGACAACCGGCGCGATCTATTTCTATTAAAAAGGCAGATCGTCATCGTCTTCAATGATCTCGGCGGGGACGGGCCGTCCTTTGACCAAGGGTTTCGTCTCCTCTCCGCTGGTGGGAAGTGGGGTTGATGACTCATCTTCCAAATGAATAATTTCACCTTCAAAACTTTTAGCTAGCATTTCCATCGCCTTAAGCAAGCTTTTGGTACTAGGTGTGCTTGAGGCTTGATCGCCAGAGTCTACCGGTGGGGCTTCTTTCCCCTGGGTGCTAGGGCTCACCGCCGGCTCCGGTTTGGGCGGTGTTGAGGGTAATGGTTTCTGAGCGGGTTTAACGGGCTCTATCACCGGCTTCGGGGATTCCGTTTCCCTTGTGGGCGGCGGTGGCGCAGAAATCGGAGAAGGTGAGGCAGATGTGGTACTGGCTACTTCAAATTTGACTTTAATAGGGCGTTGACAAATCCTTTGAAAGGCCGCTTCAATTTCCGGCAAGGCATGATTGGCGATCGCCAGTAGAGGCGCAGTTTTCATTAAAATTTGGGCTCTGTGGTCGTCTAGTTCGCCTAGAGTTCCATGGATGCGGAGCAGAGTTTTAGCCGCCATAGGTAATTGTTCTAGGATGCTGGCCCAAATATCTGCGAGGGGTTGGCGAGAAATAACGGGCGCATCGGTTTGAACCGGGCTAAAGGTTGGGGGGATTTTTTCAATAATTTCTGGGGGCTGAGCTACTGTGGCAGTAGCAATCGGGAGCTTAGGCTCGGTTTTAGGAGCAGGGGAGACGGCAACCGCGACAGGAGCCGAAGCAATAGAAATATTTGAAGGCAAAAGTCCAAGCAGGGTGACTTCCAACCAAAGTCGGGGCTGTGTGGTGTTGCGAATTTGGATTTCTGCGTCTTTGAGTCGTTGTTGCCCCTGCAAAATCGTTGGAATTGTCCAGGATTGAGCTAAATCGAGCAAATTGCACCAAGTGCTAGCGGTGACGGCCACTAAATCCTCCCGTTGGGGGGCAGTTTTGGCAATCAGTAAATTAAGGTAAAAGCCCGCTAGGTTTTGTAGGACGACCAGGGGTTCACGCCCGCGATTCAGGATTTGGCGACTCCTATCGAGGAGGGCTTCAGGGTCATCACTGGCGATCGCCGTCAGCAGGGTCAAGAGGTCTTGTTCGGGGACGGCTCCGACTAAATCCCACACCTTGGCAGGGGTAATGGTTCCCACTAGCAAACTTAATTGATCGAGTAAACTCTCGGCATCCCGCAAGCCGCCATTGGCCATCTGTCCAATCAGGGTCAGAGCTTCCGCTTCAATCTCGATGTCTTCTTGGTCAGCGATGTAGCGCAGATGGGACACCATCGCCTCTAGGGGAATTCGTCGATAATCGAAGCGTTGACACCGGGAAATAATAGTGGGCAATACCCGCTGGGGATCGGTGGTTGCTAGAATAAACACCACTCGGTCTGGGGGTTCTTCTAGGGTTTTTAGCAGGGCATTAAACGCCGCCGCACTCAACATATGACAGTTATGAACAAGTAACCCATTAGCAATGAAGTTGTGATTATCTTCAACTTCAAGGTCAAAAGCATCTTCAACCCCAGCGGGGTTCACAGATTCGACTGTCGCTAAATTTGTAATCCATTGAAGGGATTGAGTATTGACGAAAGTCGTTGAGGAATTTTCGAGTACTTTTAGCTTTGAGGGAGAGGTAATAGTGACTTCACCCGCATTCACAGATGATAAGATCTTCATTCCGATTGTGAGATCTTTTGCCGCTTTCCATCCTCGTTCTGTCCTAATTAGATGATTCTCTGTACATTGAATATTTCCTTGATTAGTTTTGATATTAAGAGTTTGTTTTCTTCCTTGCTTCAACCACCTAATAACTTTTTTATATTCCCAATTTTTTTGATTTTCATTGTAACTAAGAACGTTTTGTCCCAATAGATGAGGATCATCAATTCTCATTAACCCTACATCCGTTTGAATTAGGCTATCGCCGGTTAAACACTCATCAATGACATATACTTTATAGCGACACTGCACGGGAGAAAATTGGGCCCGTTCGATAATTTCGCGGATATTATCAACCCCTGTATTACTGGCGGCATCAATTTCAATCACATCCAGGGCAGACCCCTTGGCGATCGCCTGACAAATATCACACTGACCACAGGGGTTAGGGGTGGGTTTATCACCGCTAATACAATTTAAGGATTTGGCCAAAATCCGAGCCGAGGAGGTTTTGCCGGTTCCCCGTGGCCCAGTAAATAGATAGGCCGGGGCAATGCGTTCGCGCACTATAGCATTGCTGAGGGTCGTGGCGATCGCCTCTTGTCCCACTAGGTCCGCGAAGGTCTGGGGGCGATATTTATGATGAAGCGGTTCGTAACCCATGGTGATTGCCCAGAAACGTAGCGGCCAGATTTAGTCTAGCTCAATCGGATTCCGGCGTGACTATGGCAAGATGGGGTTAGTATTTGGCAGTCAAGACCGCATGGGTAAGAGTCGCCATGGATAATAGAAATTTTCCGCTGTTTTCTGTTCTTAAACGGATTAGTTCTGAGCGTCGCTTCCTGTTGAGCATTGGCAGTATTTTTAGCTTGAATGCCTTGGCATTGCCGAGTCAAGCCCAAATTACCCAGGCGGTGATTCAAGAAATCTTGGATGGAAATCAGGTTTATATCCAAAAAAATCAGGCCCGTGTGCGGGACAATGCCAACTTCGGTCAAGTAGTGTTGACCAAAAAGTCTCGGACGGGGCTTGCCTTCAATAATGGAGCCGCCGGACGTTTGGGAACCCATGCCACGGTTACGGTGGGTCAATGCGTTGAACTTGAGGCGGGACAATTACTTGTGAGTGGCCCGGTCAATGGCTGTGTCGGAGGGATGACGGCCACAGTGCAGGGGACTCTTTATGTTTTAGAAAAGCCGATTATTGCCGCTATATCGTCTCCTGACACGTCATCCTTAGAGGATCAATTAAGTGCCCTGCGAGAACGCCTTAATCGTTTAGAAACTGGAGATATTTCTCCCCATTCAACCGCGACCCCAGAAGATGGAACGGTCAAAGTGTTAGAAGGAACGGTTAGGGTTTATGCCGATGTGCAACCCCAAAAAAAAGTTACCGTCAACGCCGGGGAAAAAATCACTATCCGTCAGGGAATTTTGAGTCCGGTGACCCCCATGACAGCCCAGGAAATAGCCGAGTTGCTCAAGGGAGAGTTGTTTTCGGACTTTAGGGTGTCGATCCTTCCGCCCGGGGCTGGCCAGGCTCTTTGTCAGCGTTTTCTGCCAGGATCAAATTGTCCAATTAATGAAAGTCCTACCGATTCCGTTGCCACAGCACCGATTATTCCTCCACCGCCTAGCCCTGCTCCGGGGACGATTCAACCAGAGCAAACGGCGGTGGTGAGTGTGAGTTGTCAGCGGGAAGTGAATACCTATTTGGCCAATCTTAAGGCAAGTTTAGGGAATAGCTGGAGTCCGCCGAAGCCTCCCCGCAAAGGCATGTGGCAGAGTGTCCTCAGCTATGCCGTCACGAAAGATGGCAAGGTACAGGATATGCAAGTGGTTCAATCCAGTGGCTATGAACCCTTAGACCAAGCGGCGATCGCCCATGTCCGCAGTGTAGAGCAAAATTTCTCTCCCTTTCCTCGCTGTTATCCCCGCGATACCTTGCCGGTGGATCAGACCTTCAAACTTTTGTTTTATTGATCGCAAACTTTTTGGGCTAGTCGCTTATTTTTCCCTAGGCTCCATTCAATCACCCAGCGCCGGTGGATGATTAATTTCATTGAGGGGATAAACGATGAGGGTATTGCCTTTGCGTCCAACGATATAAACTTTTTCCATGGCGGCGATCGCCGTTGACGCGTCTTGACATTCTGCCCGCCAGGAGTTGCCTTCATACAAAACCCGCCCACTTTGGCCCGGAGCAATAGCGGTTAAGGTTTCAGCTTCCACCGCATCTTGAAGGGATAGGCGATTAATCCGCTTGGGTACAAAACGCCGAGACCCGGCAATCAGCAAGACCGAAATCAGTAGCCAAGCGACGGATTGCACGGCCACATTGGGAATAATCAGGGCGATCCCCGCAACGATAATGGCGCTGATGCCCATCATCATGGCCACAAAAGCGATAGGAAAGACCAATTCCATCAAACAAAGAACAGAGCCAGCAATAATCCAAATCAGAGCGGGAGTCATGGGCATCGAGCGGGGGTTACCCAACTATCCTAGCGGAACTTGATCGCCAACGATGAACCCGAGGGAACTCTCCGGCATCTGGAACCATCCAAAGGCTAAGATGTGGCTCAGAACGCGAGTTGAGTATTGTGAAAAATTTCGAGTTTAAGTATTGGATAGCTCTGGTTAGTCTTAGTCTGCTAACCCTGGGTTCGGGGTGGGCTGGCATTCCCGAAGTTTTAGCGCAAACGGAGAGCCCCGGGCCGGCAAACCCTCTAGATTTAAATCCAAGCATCCAAAACAGTAGCCCCGTCCTGCAACGATGGCAAAAGAGTGTCCCTGATGTGCAAGGGGAAATTCGCCATGACCCTAGTTTTCGCCCTCGTTTTCGGCTAGGTTATCGTTATTTTCCTTCTTCCTCCGACACCAGCGGATTAGCGTTAGGAGTTGAAGATTTATTTTTAGGGCGATCGCCGGTTACCCTGAGCGCCAACTACGAGACTAATTTTAGAGACCAACAATCCGGGGGGGGCGACCTACAATATTACGTCCTACCTCTGGGGGGCTATGTTAATGTCACGCCATTAGTGGGGTATCGCTATCTCCAGACCGACAACTATAATACCCAAGGGCTGAATTTAGGGGCAAAGCTGGCCGTTGCGCTTTCTCGGGATGGCGCCGCTGACCTCAGTTTTAAGCAAAGCTTTATTTCCCCGGGTAGTGACAATGAAGTCGGAATTTCGACTTTTTCGGTAGGCTATGCCCTCAGCCAACATTGGCGCATTGCCACAGATTTACAACAACAAAACTCCCGCGCCCAAAAAGACCATCGTCTTGGTATTTATTTGGAATGGATGCCCTAGGGATTCGGGAAAAATGTCACCTTGCCCAGAAGTCCCAACAATCCCCCGACGAGGGCAAACAAAATACCAATTAGCCAGCCCGTCAGACTATTGATACGGCTTTTGAGTAGATCCATGCGCTTATCTAGGCCGGTTATTTTTGTATCTATTTGACCAACACTAACCTTTAACTGGGTTATTTCAGTATTGAGCTCTTTAAAACCCGTCGTTATTAGGTCTTTTAATTCCTTGAGGTCATTTTCTGTGACGGTGGGCATGGTCATGGTTTCTCCACAAACGATTTTTTAGCCGCAAATGTGGATTCCTGTCCCTTTTTTGCGTAATCAACAACAGATTGTTTTTGATCCTAACACCGGCTGATATGGTTGGAATGCTGGGTTTGGGCCATCTAGTCAACCTATCGTCTTCAGAGAAAAAAATGATTAATCCTGAGATTCAACAACGCTTAATTCTTGCCCACGAGGTGGCCGACCTGGCGGGGGAAGTCATTCGTCGCTATTTTCGTCGCTCCCATCTGCCGGTGCAAACTAAACGGAGTGAAATTTCGGCGATCGCCACGTTGGCCGACCAAGAGTCCGAGCAAGAAATTGTCGATGAAATTCTAGTTAACTTTCCTGGGGATGGCATCCTGCGGGAAGAAGGAGAAAATAAACTTTCTGAGAGTGGCTATAGCTGGGTAATCGACCCCATTGATGGCACCTCTGCCTTTGTGCGGGGACTGCCGATTTTTGGCACCTTGATCGCCCTGGTGGATGCCCAGGGTCTGCCGCTGTTTGGCCTCGCTGACCAACCGATTTTGTGGGAACGATGGCAGGGGGTAACTGGGTCGATTAGTTTGTACCAAGGTCAGGAACTCACCAATGCCTATGCCCAGGAAACGGATTGGAGTCTAGACGACGCCTGTTTAACCTCTACCACTCCCTTGATGTTTGTCAGCCCTCAACAGCAGGCGATCGCCGCTTATTTGCAAAATCTTTGTCGGCGTACTGCCTTTGGCGGAGATTGCTACAACTATTTATCCCTTGCCTGCGGCTGGAGTGCGATGCCGATGTTGATCCTTGAAGCTGATATGAAGTACTATGATTTTTGTGCCTTAATTCCCATCATCCAAGGGTCTGGCGGCATCATCAGTGATTGGTCGGGTCAACCCCTCAGCCCCACTTCCAAGGAAGTTTTAGCCGCCGCTAATCCTTCTCTCCATCAGGCTGCCCTCCAGGCGATCGCCGATCACTTCTCCTTACGCAACAACAAAGACGACTATCCTTGATTGCCTAATCTTTGCTTTAGACCCATGATGTGAATTGGCTGCGTGGTTTGGTATAACGGCTCGCTTGAGCGGTGGTTAGCATTTTTAGGTTCTCATCAAGATCTGTCATCCATCCGCCCCAAGCGAATTGTTAGCCCTCTGACTCGCAACCTACACAGGTTGCCCTTTGCACTTCAGTCGATTGCGCTTCACGGTTTCATCCTTTGGTTTACCTTTGATCGCCACTGCTCCTTGCCCATTCTGGAACGGTGTTGAGTGAATAACTTGGCTTACAAATGCCTATTTTTTAAGCTTGCTGCTTGTAACACAGCAATTGCCAGTTGAGTGCGATCGCGTAAATCTAGCCGATTCAGAATATTAGTAACATTGTTTTTGACCGTTTTCTCAGAAATATAGAGTGCCTGGGCGATTTCCCGATTACTTGCGCCCTGAACAATCCAATTCACAATGTCTTGCTCGCGTGGGGTTAACTGCTGCCAATCCACATTGTAATCAGTCGTGCGATCGGCTGAGTTTGGTGTCATCGGTTGCTGAAAAACTGCACCAGAAAGCCCTGGACCAATCTGAGTATAACCCTTCAGCGCCAGGTGAATTGCCTGGGTCAATTCCTCAAAGGGAGTATTTTTTAGCAGATAGCCCGCTGCTCCCACCTGAAGTGACTGGGTCACGTATTCCTGGTTAGGAAAGGTCGTTAGCACCAGAACACGAGTTTTAGGAAACCGTTGACAGATTTCACGAGTTCCGGCAACTCCATCCACAACGGGCATTTGTACGTCCATCAACACCAAATCTGGTTGCAACTGTTCTACCAGCTCCACCGCCTCTTGTCCGTTGCTCCCTTCTCCCACCACGACAAACTCTGCATCGGTTTCGAGCAACGCTTTCAACCCACGCCGAACCAGACTTTGATCATCCACTAGCAATAAACGAATCATAGTCCCCTACTGTTTGATTGGCAGACAGATCTCAACTCGGCATCCCTGTTCATGTGCTGAAATGATTTTAATCTCTCCTGCCAGAGCTTGTACGCGTTCCCGCATTCCTTGCAAACCGAAACCAGTTGTGTTTTTTTGCAGATCAAAGCCTTTACCATTATCCACGATGGTGATTTGAATATGTTGGTTGCAGTGTTGCACAAGTACAGTTACGGCAGTGGCACTGGCGTATTTGCAACAGTTGGTCAGGCTTTCTTGCACAATCCGAAAAATGGCAAGGTTGTATGCCTGGGGTAAGGGTTGAGCCAGGTGAATATCCAAAGCTGGTAAAACGCCAGTTAAGCGGTAGAAATGATCGACCAGGGTTGCGATCGCCTCCGTCAGAGGCTTTCCCTCCAGAGGGTCGGTCCGTAGAGTAGCAACGGATTGGCTGACCTCGGCTAGGGTCTGTGCGCTCAGTTGTTTTAATTCCAGCAGCAGGGGTTCGGCTTCGGTGGGTTTAGTTTTCAGCAGACGAATTGCGGCTTCCAGGTGAAAGTTAAAGGCTGTGAGGGAATGACCCAGGGAGTCATGAATGTCACGGGCAATTCGGTTGCGTTCCTGCATTGTTGCCAACTCTTCTACTTTCAAGGCGTATTGTTGTAAACGCACATTTGCATCTGCCAGCGCATCACGGCTTCTGCGTTCCGTTATGACTGCGTCTACTAATAACTGCAAAAACAGAATGACTAACCCAAAAATGAGCAGGGAACCAAACCAGAACACTCCCAACTGATTCGGTTCAATGTGAAAGGGATAGACTCGTCGATTCAACAGACAAAAGGCACAGGTAACAAAGGTCAGGACAGTAATCAGGGTGCGATCGCGCCCTTCTAACAAGACACAATTGCGAATCACCAGAATAATGAATAGCAATTGAAATAGGGGAATCTGTCCCACCAGTGCCAGCAACAAAATCAAGCCAAGTTCGGTGGCAGTATAGAACCATTTCTGCCACTTAGAAGTGGGTGACGCCCATCCGATTGCGGCAAATAAAATCACTCCCAGTTCATTCCACAGGGGAGAGCCGAAGGAGTAGGAAAGGCGAGACAAGGACACCACTGCCACAACAACGCCCAACAAGAGCCATTCCAGCCACAGAAGTAAGGGGAGCGGGAAGGAGCAGGATAGATGACGCAATCTCATAGGATTCGGCAACGTTCTATTCTCTACTGTAGGGCTTGTATCAGTGATCTGATCGGGACAAAATCCCGGTTAAGTTGGGACTTTGTGCTCTACTGCTAGCGGTTTTGCTACTTTTATAGTAAAGATATGCACTAAAGGAGTAAATTGCAATGCACAAAGGATGGATGGCTCTGATGTTTAGTATTCCGATTGTAGTTGCACCAATCGTTACAACCATTGCCCAGGCGAAACCTGCTTCTCTGACTCAGTTATTTCCTGAGCTGGCGGGAATCCAACTTACCCCAGAACAGCAGTCACAACTGGCAGCGTTGAGCGAGAAGACAATGGCTCAAATCAACAGCGTACTGACCCCTCAGCAACAAAGCCAGTTTAAGGCATCTCTCAATCAGGGTAACGGAATGCAAAATGCCCTTTCGTCTGTCGGTTTATCGATCCCTCAGAAAAGGCAATTACGCAATCAGTTGCAAAATACCCGCTCCCAACTCACCCAAATATTGACTCCAGAGCAACAAAAACAACTGTCTAACAAGGCACAGACTCTCCAAAATCAAAACCGCTAAATCAGTTTGATATTCCTGAATTAACCAATGAACTCGGAGCACAATGAATTGGAACGAAGTTTCGAATTATTGTGCTATTCAGCACCGTTTTGGTTTGATTGAGTTGGCGAACAGCAATAGAAGGAACCATGCCAAATTCAACTAGAGCAGGCCAAGAAAATATACCTAAATCACCGATAAATCTAGCCATAATAAACGCTTTACCGCCACAAATTAACTGCTTACAATCTAGGAGAAACCAATGCTGAAACGATTTGAAGAGCTAAGCCGTACCGTTCGGAATCTACATTCTGTTATAGGTTTGCTCAAATCGATGGGGCAGAATACCGACAGCGTATTTGACATTGAAGATAACTTTCGAGGCAGCAATCAGATGAACGTCTGTGTTGATCGTGTCAAGGCTATTCCTGAAGCCCGTGCGCTGATGGAAAGTCGTTATCTTGGGCCAGTGATCGATCTTGAAGCCCTATCTCAATTGTCCCGCGGCACCCTTGGCCATACCTATGCCACGGTGATGAAGGCACTGGACTATGACCCGAATTTCTTCCGCCAGCGCGATATCAAGGCTGATGAAGACTGGTTGACCATGCGCCTTCGCAAAACCCACGATCTCGTCCACCTAGTGACGGGACTTGGGCCTACAGGTGGAGAGTTGGGTGTGCTCTCTATTCAAGCAGTGCAAATTGGGTATCCAAGTTCTGTAATGCTTCAGGTTGTCAGCATCGCTATGGCGCTAAAGCAAAAACCGGAGAGACTTCCAGATTTAACTCACCAAGTAGCAAGAGGCATGGGGATGGGGATCAAAATGAAACCACTGATTGCTCAACGTTGGGAGGACGGTTGGGATAAGCCTCTACGTCAGTGGCGCGAGGACTTGAACATTACGAATCCGGTGATTGAGGAACCCTACAGCATGAAAAATCGTTTGCCCAATCTCGCTATAGATTGGTAAAAGCATTGTGTTATGGATCGGCCTTTTCCGTTGACAAAGAATCTGCGTGGGGCGAATCCGTTAAGGATAGTTAAATAACTTTAACAGATTCGTAATGACAGTCCCGAATCCACAACGACTGCCAAATCAAAATGAAAACCATTTTAGAAAATTTGCTCCCGGCAGTGGTAGCTACAATTCCACTTCCGGCTACAGCGGCAAAACACCACCACTCAGTGGAAATATTTACACCACCTCGATCCAAAACTGCTTAACAATTGTAACCACTCCCTCTGGTTCACTTACCTACACTCGGCATCGTTAAGTGAAGTGATGAGGTGGTAGGCACTAGAACTAACATCCGCCCTATCCCACAACCTGACTCTTCGCTATCCTCAGCCCCCGGCGCCTCTAACGGCCCTAGGACGTCCTCTGGGAAACCTGGGCCGAAGCGGATGGACAATTTTTAGACGACGCCGGTTTTGCCCAGTTCTTTGGCGGCGGCGCCCTGATTGGGATTACCGGCGGCTCCAGCGCCCTTTTAGAGCCTTTGCTCCTACGTTCTTCGGCGCCGCGGGATATCTTCTTCGCCTGGAAACCAACGCCAGCGCCGGACAGTTGATGGCTTCCAAAGGCATTACGGCGGAGGCCATTCGCCAACGGGCTTTGACGCTGTTAGGCTAGGGGTTCACCGTTCCTCCCAAAATGGGGGGGTTAGGGAGGCTTTCCAAACATCCTCTTAAACAAAAGCAGTTTTTCGCCCCATCGCCTATGTTTTTTTTCCTAATCCGGCGCCGTTTCTTAAGCCTTCTCAGTTTATGGGTTCTGTCCCTAAGTCTAACGCTCTCCTTGGCGGCGCCGAGCTGGGGCCAACTGGATCAACTCCCGGAGGCCGTTCGCTCTCTCCGCTGGCAACTTAATTATCAGGAGTCGGGACGTATCGGCAACCTGGAATATAAGGCGGTTCGTTTAGACGGGATGCCTCTTTTCATGGTGGCGGTGCCCATCAGCGCCGAAGGGGAAAAAGACCAAACCCAAGGGGTGCAGACTCGGGTGACTCGGGTGGAGAACAAAATTGAAGAAATCATCCGGCGGGGCTTTGACCCTAAAACTTTGACGGTAACCAGCGCCGTTTTAAACGGGCAGAATGTCCTACAAGTAAGCGACGGTCAATCCCTCCGGCCCACCACGGTGGGCACCATTACCAGCGCTGACGCCGAGTTTTACGCCCTTTCGGTGGAGGAATTGGCCCAGGAAAGCATCGACATTTTACGGGCCGCCTTGCTCAAAGCCCATCAAGAACGCCAACCCGCAGTCCTGCGTAAACGTTTCTGGGCGGCGCTTCAGGTTTTAGCCCTAGTGGCGGCGCTGAGTTGGGGAATTTTGTTCATTTTCCGTTGGCTGATCCATCGGGTGATCATTTTTAAAGCCTTTTTAAGTCAGTTGGCCCAGGATCAGACACAGCCGAATGATTCTAGCGTTAACTATTCCAGTTTGATGAAGAAGGTCGATACAGTTTTAATCACAGGTTTTCTCTTCTTGTATCAACTTAAAAAAAGAGTCTTTCGAAAAAATAACACCCCTACCGAGCTTGAAACTATTCATAACCCTTTCCTCAATGCTAATTATCTTTTTGGGGAATTTTTACGGATAGCGGGGCGAGAAGAATGTCAAAGAATTTTGATGAATCGTATCCGCACCCTGATTTTTATCCGGCGCTTGTTGTTAATTAGTTTAATTCTTATTTGGAATCGGGCGCTGGCGGTGATTTTGACCTTTTTTCCCTATACCAGATCCTTGGGGATTCAATTGACGGGAGCGCCGTTTTTCCTGATTCTCATTTGGCTGGGGGTCATCGTGGCGGTAAAACTTATTGAATGGGTCATCGAGCTACTGCTCAAAACTTGGGGAGAAGATTATCGACTACTGCACCAAGACGACCTCTCCCGTCAGACCGTGCGGATTCCCACCCTTGGCTCGGCGCTAAAGGGAGTCAATTTAGTGCTCTGTTGCTTCATTGGCTTACTCCTTTCCTTGGTGGTTTTTCGGGTTCCCGTTACCTCGATTCTCGCTGGCGCCGGTATTTTAGGTTTCGCCATTTCCTTTGGCTTCCAAAACGTAATTAAGGATTTAATCGCCGGCATTACGACCTTGATTAACGACTCCTACGCCGTGGGGGATTTTGTGATTCTCGGCGCTTTTAGCGGCACTGTGGAAAAAATGAATTTGTTTGTCACCCGTTTACGCAACACCAGCGGCGATCTAATTACCATTCCTAACGGTTCCATTATTACGGTGTGCAACCAAACGAAGGAATGGTCTCGGGTGGATTATTCGCTAATTGTTTCCGCCGACGCCGATATTCCCAAAGCCATGTCCTTGATGCAAGAAGTGGCTCAGGAATTATGCGACGATCCCCATTGGCGGGAAGCCGTTTTAGACGGGCCGGATCTCAAGGGTATTGAGGACGTGACTCACCAGGGAGTGACCCTGAGAATTTGGATTAAAACAAAACCGGGTCGGCAATGGGACGTGGGACGAACCCTGCGCCTGCGGCTGATTTTGGCCTTTGAACAGGCGGGGATTGCCATTGGCGTGCCCAAACAGACTTTCATTATGGAGAGTCCTAGCGCTCCGCCTCGGTTGGACGACCCTCTAGCTTAGCCCATCATATCGAGTAACTAGAAACTTCGGTTTCCCGTTAGATGCGGTTTCGGAGGGCGAAAAAAAACGGTAGGGGCCAAAAGCGCCGCTACCGTTAGGGGATCTGAGAGGGAAACGTTGTCGAGGTTAACTGGCCTGAACTAAGAATTCCCTGGGTTGGTCGGCGGGGGACACCACCACCTTGCCCTCTTCATTGACATCCACCAGCGCCGAGGCGCCTTCTTTAAGACGACCGGAGAGAATTTCCTCCGCTAGCACGTCTTCCAGTAAGCGCATAATGGCCCAACTCAGCGGCGATCGCCGCTTATTTACAAGAGCTTTGTCGGTCAAGGTGCCGACGGAGTCATCAGTGATTGGTCGGGTCAACCCCTCAGCCCCACTTCCAACGAAGTTTTAGCCGCCGCTAATCCTTCTCTCCATCGGGCGGCCCTGCAGGCGATCGCCAAAGGACGAGACGCAGAAAACGCACACTGACATCGTGAAGACGCTCCTTTGGTGCGGGGGTGAACTAGGCGCTCTGGGCGAGGCGATCAAGTTGCTGTTGCAAAAGCTGAACTTTTGTTTTAAGGCTATCATTTTCCTGCTGGAGCCCTCTATTGCGGCGGATTAGCTCCTGGTGTAATTGTTCCTGGCGTTGAGATTGGGCTTGGCGGGGGCGCAGGTCTTGCAAAATCGCCAAAATAAAGGCAATATCACCCCGCTCGTTCAACACCGGGGTTGCCGTCACTTCTAGCGGGATAATTTGTCCTCCCTGGTGGATTTCGAGGTCATCAATGGTCTGGGTTTCCCCCTGAAAGGCCCGCAAAAAGGGATGCTCCGTCAAGGGATACAGTTGATTTGTTCCGGCTTGGTAGGCTTGATAAATAACGTTGAGATGGTCTAGAGACGCCGTGGGCGAGACTCCTTTGCCCAAAAGATTGATTGCCGCCAGATTGGCATAGTAGGGATGTCCCTCTGCGTTCAAAATAAAAATTCCTAGGGGGCACGCATCCAAAAAAAATTTATAGGTTACAGACAAGGAACGGCACACTCCAACGGACTTAAGGGGATTTTTTCTAGTTTAACGATTGCGACGTTGAATTAACCTCGGAAAATTGGGGACTAACGGAGATTGCTCTAATTTTTGTGCAGGACAGTAAAAACTTAGATTGCCCCCCCGATCACAAAACCAAACCTCCGTGGCTCCCGCTTCAAAATAGAGGTTCCTCTTAAAATTCATTTCCTCCAAAGTATTACTTTCAGAGACTACCTCAATACAAATTTCTGGGGCAATGGAGGCAACAGTTTCTTCTAAAATCAGGTCTGCCCGTTGCTCCGAAACCCAGGCGATATCAGCTACCTTAACGCCATCGTTGGTTTGGATGGCACATTCCGTAATCACCTCGCCGGTCACGGTTAAGGATTCCAATAAATAGGCAATACGCCCCTGAAAAAAGCCATGTCTTACTTTGGCGGGACTCATAACGATCTGTCCCCAACGGTTGAGTTCAATTTTGTAGGGTAAATTTTGCAGTAAGGGATCGTCACAAATCTCTTGCCATTGCATGATTTTGACCTCATAAAATCAGAATTAAGTTTAACTAATTGAGTTTTGTTTGGGAACGTCCGGCGATCGCCGAGTGTTCTCTCCAGAAAAGCCGACCACTTCCGCCAGGGTATACAACGGTCGTCCTTTTACTTCCTCATAGATGCGACCAATATATTCCCCCAGAATGCCAATGCAAACCAACTGCACAGACCCCAAAAAGAGGATTGCCATCACGATCGCCGCTAGGCCGGTGAGGGGAGAATGGGGCTGGTAGAGTCGCCAATACAGGACTAAAATAGCCATTGCCAAAGCCAAAAACGCAGAAAATAAGCCAAGATAAGTCGAAAGACGCAGGGGAACCTTAGAAAACGAAACGAGACTATTGATGGCGAGGCGGAGGGATTTACGAAAGGTATATTTCACCTCTCCTGCAAAACGGGCATCCCGTTCAAACTTAACGGCGGTTTGGCGAAAACCCACCCAGGAGCGCAGGCCGCGAATATAGCGATTTTGTTCGGGCATCTGATTGAGGGTATCTACCACCTGGCGGTCCATGAGGCAAAAATCCCCGGTATCCGCCGGAATTTCCACATCCGCTAGACGCTGAAGCAATCGATAAAAAAGATAGGCCGTCAGTCGTTTAAACCAGCCTTCTTTTTTGCGCTTAGTGCGTTGGGCATAGACCACCTGATAGCCCTGGTGCCACTGGTCGATCAGCTCAGGGATCAGTTCCGGCGGGTCTTGCAGGTCGGCATCTAGAATAATCACGGCTTGACCCCGAGCAAAATTCAACCCGGCGGTGACGGCAATTTGATGCCCAAAGTTGCGGGCTAGGCTGAGATAACAGACCTGGGAATCTCGCTCGTGTAACTCTCGCATCAAATACAATGAGCTATCCTGGCTACCATCATTGACGAGGATCAGCTCCGTGGGAGCATCTAATTGATCCATAACCGCTCGCACCCGTTGATAGAGGGCGGCGATCGTGGCCTCTTCGTTGAAAATAGGCACAATGAGGGAATAGGTCGGCACCGGGGCTGTAGTCGCCATAGGGGAGGTTAGGCTTAGGGGAAAAAAGGTCGGAGACTCACCAGACTAACGGTCAAAGGCTAGGCTCCGTAATAGTTCTGGCCATTGGGATTGATTATTGTTGCCGTCAACGGCTCGGACTTCAAAGGTTTTGCGTCCCGCCTCCGGTAGATTGAGTAAGTCTACACACAATTCGGCGATCACCGTTCGTCCGACTTGACCGCGAATATTATCCCCTTGTTCAAACTCTAGGGTCGAGATCTCTGGGGTTTCCGTCAAGGCACAGGGGCGAATGATGGCATAGGGCAAGCCGCTGGCGCGAATCAACTCTTCCCCCCGTAGTTTCCAGGTCAAAATCCCGCCTAATTGCTCATTCAGGCGAACCGCCGGGGGTTCCTCCTCTAAATTCAAGCCAGGACGACCGGGACGGGTTACGCCCGCCGAGCTAACGTGGATAAATTGGGGCGTGAGGGCATTGCCGTAGGTTTGAATCGACTCAATCTCTAGGCTAAAGAGCCCCGGCGAAAAACTAGAATTAAGGCCGCCATCGTACTCAAACTTACTGTGCATTAACTGCAAAGAACAAACCCGACTCGGATCAAACGTGCCCATTTCGAGAACCGTTTTGGCACGAAAGACCGGGATTAATTGCTTGAAGGGAATACGAACCGTTTGCGGACGATTATTAAAAGTATCAAAGGAATAGCAATAGCCGACGCCGTCCCAGGCCTGCTCACAGCGGCTGATGAGCTTATAGCGCTTGCCATCGCCCTGAATCCGCAGTTCTAGCCCTTCACAGTGGGACAAATCCAGGGATGGATCAAAATTGCGGGTCCGCACAGAGGCAAATCCGCCATTATTGGCCGTGGATACCTGACCCGAAAAGATGGCACGTCCAGCCTCAAAACGCATCTGACTGACGCTAACGCCGCCCATCACACCATCATCCACCGCTCCCCACAGGGCTTGATCAACCGCATTGGGTACACGAAAATCAAAGACAACGGTTTCCCTGGCCCGAATGTGAGGCTTGACCACCGCCAGCAAATTTTGGATGCCCTCATACTCAACCTTTTCGGGGCTGTCCACCACTTCCGGCAGATAAAATTTAATGCCTTGGTAATATTTTTCCCGAGTAGGGGTATCCCCTTCCACGGGCTGGACTTTGGTACCGCTACAACAAATCACCGCCGTCACATCCTGCATCAAAGCCGGGGTCAGACTTTGTGCTAGAGTCAAATCCCCAGCGTAGTAATCGACGCTGTCTTCAAATAATATTTGGGCCCTTGGCTGATCGCGGACTAAGACCCGCACTCGATAGCCCCGTTGTTGTAAACAACGCACAACCCGTTTTCCGACTCCGCCGGTGGCACCGACCACAAGAATAGTTTGCATAGAGTTAATTGCGAGGGGATTCGGTCTAGTTTGGGGAGAAGTTTTCCCTTGCCATAGCCGTTTCAGGCAGGGGAGCAAAGGAATCGCATCAAAAAACAAGAGAGTTTTAAGGAAGCGTGAAAAATCCCAGGACGCTTTCGGTGATGTCGCCATAATAGTCTCTCCAGGGTTGATGGTATACCATAACAATACGTAAAAACTTGACTTACCGGGGGACGGCCACCTGTTGCAGGAGGTCTTTAATCACTTGGTCGGTGCCCAGGCCATCTAACTGAGATTCTGGGGTGAGAATGAGGCGATGGCGCAGAAGGGGGGGCGCAACACTTTTGATGTCATCAGGGATGAGATAGTCGCGTTCTTGAAGCCAGGCCCTGGCTTGGGCAGCCCGGAGCCAGAGTACCGTGGCCCGAGGGGAGGCTCCAATTAGTAAATCAGCATGATGTCGGGTTTTTTCGATCAGCTCCAAAAGATAATTCAATAACTTTTCGTCCACCTTGATGTTTTGTACCAACTTGCGAGTGGCTAAAATATCCGTCACCGAGGCGATCGCCGGAAGAGCATCTAGATCTTGGCGTTGAGCCTTAAACCCCTGCTGATGATTGAGTAACATTTGTTTGGCATCGGCAAGGCTAGGATACCCCACCACCAATTTAAATAGAAAACGGTCTAATTGTGCTTCCGGCAAAGGATAGGTGCCTTCAAACTCCAAGGGGTTTTGGGTCGCAATTACCCAAAATAAGGCCGGTAGGGGCAGAGTTTCGCCGTCGAGGGTGACCTGTTGCTCTTCCATTGCTTCGAGGAGTGCAGCCTGGGTTTTAGGGGGAGTACGGTTAATTTCATCCGTTAGCAAAATTTCTGTGAAGATGGGCCCTTTTTTTAGACTAAAACTGTGGTTATTAAAATCAAAAATATTAGTCCCCAGGATATCCGACGGTAAAATATCGGGAGTCAGTTGCACCCGGCGAAAATCGGACTGAATCAAACGAGCCAGCACTTTGACCAGCAGGGTTTTGCCGGTCCCCGGAACCCCTTCTAGAATGACGTGCCCCCCGGCCAGTAGCGCGATCAACAGTTGATTGATCAAGTTTTTTTGTCCCACAATGACATGATTGAGGGCATCTTTTAGCTGATGAAAGGTTTGGGGGCTAGTCATAAAACAATGGAACCCGCTGTCTGCATTATTTGGGCCACTTTAGTTTAGCAGGCATAGCAAAACCTAACATCAATCGGTTGGAGTTCTGTGGCATAGTTAAGAAACTGACTTCATTCAACTTCACAACTTCACTGTCATTCCTCTGCCTATGTGCCGCCTGCTGGGGTATCTGGGAAGCCCTATTCCCCTAGATCAACTTCTCTACCAACCAGAACATTCTTTGATAACCCAGAGTTATCAACCAAAGGAAATGACAGCGGGGTTATTGAATGCCGACGGCTTTGGCGTGGGTTGGTACCATGCCACCAAGGACACTTCACCGTTTTTGTATAAAAACATCCTGCCCATCTGGAGTGATATAAATTTACCTCACCTCAGCCGTTACGTTGAATCAGACTGTTTTCTGGGATTTGTTCGCAGTGCAACCCCTCCCTTAGCAGTGGATTTAACCAATTGCCAACCCTTTAGCGAAGGTCAATTATTATTTATCCATAATGGCTTTATTCACCACTTTCGTCAAAGCCTTTACCGTCCGATTCGTAATCTGTTAAGTGATGAAAGTTATCAATTCATCCATGGCACCACCGATTCAGAACATATCTTTGCACTCTTTCTCAATACGTTGCAAACATTCCCTAGTCTTTCCTTAGCAGAGGCACTCCAAGCCACTCTGATCACGCTTACTAAACTAGCCAAATCTAAAGATACTTATTTTTCTGCCAATATTATTGTCACCGATGGTCAACAACTGGTCGCCTGTCGCTACGCTAATCGTCACCCGGTTCCCACCCTCTATTGGCTAGCCTACGGTGCGCCCTGTCCTGAGGGGGTAATTGTCGTCTCGGAACCCCTATTTGAAGGGGATTGGCAAGTCTGTCCTAGTAATAGTTTGATTCAAATGAAATTAGGTAGTCAGGTTCACCTCAGCCCTATTGCTACCCCAGAAAATTGCCCTGCTGACATTTTGCTCTCGCTAAAAGACAAGGTATAGTGGCCCGCAGGAGGGTAACTCAGGAAATCAATGGAATTATGATTCTGCCCTAACGAGGCGATCGCCGGTTGCTTTCCGTGTCTATTAGGAGGGACAAAATCACCATGAAAATCCATCAAAACTACATATTACTGATTAGTATCCATGGTTTGATTCGGGGTGAAAAACTAGAGCTAGGCAGAGATGCCGACACCGGAGGACAAACTAAATATGTCTTGGAATTAACCAAAGCCTTGGTTAAACATCCAGAGGTGGGCCGAGTAGACCTGATGACACGATTAATCCGAGACCCGAAGGTCGATGTAGACTACAGTCAACCCGTGGAAACCCTGGGCTCCAAGGCACAAATTGTTCGCATGGAATGTGGGCCGGATGAATACATTGCCAAAGAAAATCTCTGGGACTATCTCGACAACTTTGCCGACAATGCCTTAGCCTATCTCACGCAACAAGAGCGACTGCCGGATATTATCCATAGTCACTACGCCGATGCCGGCTACGTGGGGATTCGATTGTCCCATCAGTTGGGCATTCCCCTGATCCACACCGGACATTCCTTGGGACGCAGTAAACGGACTCGTCTGCTTCTGAGTGGGGTGAAAAGTGAAGATATCGAACGGCGTTACAATATGACCCGCCGCATTAATGCCGAAGAAGATACCCTCGGCTCGGCGGAACGAGTCATTACCAGTACCAATCAAGAAATTGAAGAGCAGTACACTCAATACGATTACTATCAACCGGAACAGATGCGAGTCATCCCACCGGGGACAGACCTGAAAAAATTTCATCCTCCCCAGGGCAATGAATGGGAAAGTCTGGTGTTCCATCGTCTAGCCCGATTTTTGCAAACACCCAAACGCCCGATTATTTTGGCATTGTCTCGCCCCGACCCCCGCAAAAATATTCACACCTTAATCGAAGCCTATGGAACCTCTACTGCATTGCAAGAGGCAGCAAATTTAGTCATCGTTGCGGGTAATCGCCAGGATATCGCGGACTTAGACTTGGGTGCTCAGGAAGTTATGACGGATCTCTTGCTTACGATTGATCGCCATGACCTGTACGGGAAAGTCGCCTATCCTAAAACCACGGAACCGGAAGACGTAGAAACCCTCTACCGATTGGCGGCTATTTCCGGGGGCGTTTTTATTAATCCTGCTCTCACTGAGCCCTTTGGCTTGACTCTGATTGAAGCGGCGGCAAGTGCCCTCCCCATCGTAGCCACCGAAGATGGCGGCCCGGTGGACATTATCAAAAATTGTCAAAATGGCTATTTGGTCAATCCCCTCGATACTGAGGATATTGCGGACAAACTTCTACAAATTTTAAGCAGTGACGTTGAACGTCAAATCTTGGCAGAGCGGGGTCTAATGGGAGTTCATCACCATTATTCCTGGGATTCCCATGTGGAAAAATACATCCAGATGATTCAACCCTTGATCGAAAAACGAGAAACACTACACCGCAGTCCCCTCAAACGTCGCGCCACTATGTACTACAATGGAGCCATTATTACGGATTTAGACCAAAATCTTTTGGGAGACCCGGAAGCCTCAACGGACTTAATCAAACTTCTGCAACATCACCGCAAAAATGTAGGGTTTTGCATTGCCACGGGGCGACGACTGGATTCCGCCCTCAAGACCTTACGTCAGTACAAAATCCCGCAGCCTGATATCTTGATTACCAGTATGGGAACGGAAATTTATTCCTCGCCGAACCTAGTGCAAGATAAGGTTTGGAGGGCCCACATTGATTATCTTTGGAACCGCAATGCGGTAGTGCGTTTGTTGTCCGAGCTTCCGGGCTTGACCCTCCAGGCAAAAATCGAACAAAGTGCGTTTAAGATTAGTTATTTCTACGATGCGGCGATCGCCCCGAGTGTAGAAGAAATCAAACAACTTTTGTATCAAAACGAGCAAACGGTGAATGTCATCTTTTCCTTTGGTCAATACTTAGACCTAGTTCCCATCAGAGCTTCCAAGGGCTATGCCGTGCGTTGGTTCACCGAACAGTGGGGCATTCCTTTGGATCATGTTTTGACGGCGGGGGGATCGGGGGCCGATGAAGACATGATGCGGGGCAACACCTTGTCCGTGGTGGTGGCCAATCGTCACCACGAAGAGTTGTCTAACTTATCAGAAATTGAACCGATTTA
Source organism: Synechocystis sp. (assembly GCA_041750255.1). Classification (GTDB taxonomy): domain Bacteria; phylum Cyanobacteriota; class Cyanobacteriia; order Cyanobacteriales; family Microcystaceae; genus Synechocystis. The sequence goes on along the minus strand of JBGSZT010000144.1, from coordinate 6,133 downwards.
TTTCTCTGAAAAACAATTTGCCGCCGGTATTTTAGATGGGCTAGAGCATTATCAATTTTTTGCGATGTTAGAATCGATTTAAACTTTTTTATGATTACGGTCAGCCATCTCAGCAAATCCTATCCCGTGGCGGTCAAATCCCCTGGCCTCAAGGGCACTCTAGCTCACTTTTTTCAGCGCACCTACCGGGAAGTGAAGGCGGTGCAGGATGTCTCCTTTGAGATTCAACCAGGGGAAATCGTTGGCTTTTTGGGTCCCAATGGCGCGGGAAAAACCACAACCCTGAAGATGTTGACGGGGTTAATTCATCCCACGGCGGGGCAGGTGCGGGTGGCGGGCTTTGACCCCTTTCGTCGTCAGCCTGAGTTTTTACAAAAAGCCAGCTTGGTCATGGGGCAAAAACAACAATTGATCTGGGATTTACCGGCCCTGGACTCGTTGCGAATTAATGCCGCTATTTACAAAATTCCCGAGGCTATTTTCCAACAACGTTTGGGGGAATTGAGTGAAATGTTGGCTCTGGATAAACAACTCAAGCAACCGGTGCGAAAGTTATCCCTGGGAGAACGAATGAAAGCAGAATTTTTGGCGGCATTATTACACCATCCCCAGGTTTTGTTTTTGGATGAACCCACCTTGGGCTTGGATGTCAATGCTCAAGTGGCAGTGCGGGATTTTTTGCGGGACTATAACCAACGTTATCAAGCCACGATTCTCCTGACCAGTCACTACATGGCGGATATTACGGCGCTGTGTGAGCGAGTCCTGTTGATTCACCAAGGGCAATTGATGTACGACGGCGATCTGAATGAATTGGTTGAGCGTTTTGCGCCCTGTCGGGAAGTGCGGGTGGAATTGTCCCATGGGTTACCGCTCGAAAAACTGCAAATGTATGGCGAGGTTAAACAATTAGACGGTCAGGACGTGCGTTTTTTGATTCCAAGGGAAACATTAACCATGGCGATCGCCGCTATCTTGGCGCAACTTCCGGTTTTAGATTTGAGTGTCAATGACCCGCCGATTGAGGATGTGATCGGTCGGTTATTCGAGACCGGAACAGTACAATAGCCAACGATCAGAAAGTCTCATCCATCGGTATAACGATTGAGCTAACCGGATTTTGCAGGCGGTAGAGGACTTGAACACCGGGTCAGAATTTTTAACCCTGCCCACAAAATTCCGTTGCAACGATTTGTTGTGCTGCTCGCGATCGCAAGCGATATCACGCACCATGAGTCAAATTGGCAGAACTAGCTTATTATTGTAACGGCTATTCTACTGGTGTGATATGGCTCGGACGGAAAACGTAAGACAGCTTGCCAACTTTATTTGAAGTGTCGCCGACCTGTTGCGGGGGGACTACAAACAGGCTGACTATGGCAAGGTCATTCTACCTTTTACCGTACTGCGACGATTGGATTGCGTTTTAGAGCCAACGAAAGAAACGGTCATGGACTTTTACGAAAAAAAAGTTAAGCCCATGATGGAAACAAAAGACGAAAAGAAAAAACTAAAGAATCCCAATCCGCTGCTCAATCAAAAAGCAGGGGTACCGTTTCATACTATCAGTCAATTTACGTTTCAAAAACTGAAGGCTGATCCAGATAATGTTGCCGCCAATCTAAAGAACTATATGAATGGTTTTTCGGCAGCGGGGCGAGAAATTATTGAATATTTCAATTTTAATGATCACATTAATCGATTAGATGAGTCAAATTTACTATTCTTAATTGTCAAGAAATTTGCTGAGATCGATGAAGCGGGGTGGGGCGGCGCTGGAGGAAATTGAAGCGGGGAAGGCGTTGCAGGAGTCGATTAAGATGGCGTTGGGCAGTCTGGGGGAAAAGGTATATCAGGATCGGGAAAAGTTTGACAAGGCGCTGACTAAGGCGCTAAAGCAGGTGAAGATTGCGGCGACGGTGAAGAAGGCGATGATGAATGCGCTGGCGGAGCGGGATGAGACGGCGGAGATTTGTCGGGATCGGGATGGTAACCAGGAGTCGGATGGGGATTTGGGAGACTATGAGAATGTGCCGTTGAAAGATGATATTAATGAGTATATGCGGCGGGAGGTGTTGCCCCATGTGCCAGATGCTTGGGTGGATGAGAGTAAGACGAGGATCGGCTATGAGATTCCGTTTACGCGACATTTTTTTGAGTATGTGCCGCCGCGACCTTTGGCGGAGATTGAGCGGGAGATTAAGGCTTTAGAGGATGAGATTCGTGGGATGTTAGATCTGGTCTTATAAGGAGGAATAACAAGATTGTTCAGTTGATCGCTGCTAGGGATGTCACACTGCGGGAATTAAAGCAAAATTTTGGGCTACAAATGGTCGAAGAGGCTAATTTTTTCCCTGAATGGCGGGAGGGACTGACGGACTTAAGCTAGGAAGAACGGCATTATTTAGAACGGGTAAAGGCTAATTTCCTAGAGTTGATAGAAGACCCGCCCATGCTAGAAAACAGCATCAAGCTGGTGGTGCTTGCGCCCTTACTTGATCTGGCTGGTTTTTATCACAAACCCTTTCGGATTGAGACGGAAACCAGTGTGGATCTGGCAATGGAAGATGAGGAGACAATCGTTCGCGGACGCATTGATGTGCTGGTCTTAAAACATCGGCTGTGGTTGTTGGTGATTGAGGCGAAACGGGCAGAGTTTTCGCTCCAAGTTGGGATTCCTTAAGCGTTGGTGTATATGTTGGCTGCACCTGAAAGTGATAAGCCTTTGTTTGGTTTGGTGATGAATGGTAGTAATTTTGTGTTTTTGAAGTTGGTGAAAGGCAATGGGCCACAATATGCCAAATCGAAGGAGTTGATCTTGGATCAGGATGATGGTTTGGCGACAACATTACAAGTTATGAAGAGGTTAGGGGAGATCGTCAATGTCACCATTCGCTAAAAATACCAACACCAACACCAATACCATCAGCACTGTTTTGAAAAAGGATAGTTGGCGGATCGTCCCAGGAGTCGGAGCTATGAAGGAGTTAGCAGATGAGATTCGCGGGATGTTGGAGGAGGTGATGTAATGATACAAGTCCTAGAATTAGCTAAACTTAAGTACCTCAAATCTGACAAATTACAGTATGGAGCAAATGAATCATCTGATAGAAATGAAGAGGGAGAACCTCGCTATATAAGAATCACAGACTTAAACGAAGATGGCTCTCTACGAAAAAACACCTTGAGAATATTGCCTTTGGAAATAGCCCAGCCATATCTATTACGTGATGGTGATATCTTACTTGCAAGAAGTGGCGCAACAGTAGGACAGTCATTTATTTATTATGATTATTTGGGGCGAGCATGTTTTGCTGGATATTTGATCTGCTTACGCTTGAATCAGAGTAAGACATTTCCAAAATTTGTTTGGTATTATACGCAATCCTCAATTTACAAACAAGAAATAGATTAATCTATAATTCAAGCAACGATTCAGAATGTTAGTGCCGAAAGATACGGAGAGTTTCGTGTACCCCTGCATTCCCTAGAAACCCAAAAATTGATCGCCCGCTTTCTCGATCGCAAAACTGCCGCCATAGACACCCTCATCGCCAAAAAACAACGCCTCATCCAACTCCTCGAAGAAAAACGCACCGCCTTGATCAACCAGGCAGTCACCAAAGGGCTGAATCCCAACGCCCCCATGAAGGACTCCGGCATCCCCTGGATCGGCGAGATTCCTGAGCATTGGAAGATTCTGAAATTGGGAATGTTTGCAGAAGTCACAAAATTAACAGGATTTGAGTATACCAACTATTGGATCGTGTATCCTAATGGTGAAATTATTGCTTTAAGAGGCTACAATATTAAGAATGGAAAGCTAATTCTTGATGATATAGAAAGAATTTCTTCAGAGCTTTCTAGTAAATTACTTCGTTCCAAATTGTTTTCTGGGGATATTGTGTTTCCTTGCACAGGAACGATAGGAAATGGGGCGCTTATCGAAGAAGATAATAAATTTCATATAAATCAGAATATAGCAAAGATTACCACAAGAGAAAATTGGAGCGTATATCCGAAATACCTACTTAATCAATTATGTGATTTTGCTATGAAGTATCAGATGAATCGCTTAAATTCTTCTGGCATTCAACCTGTACTTTTAATTGGCACAATTCGTAATCTTATTTCTATATTGTCAGATATCGAAGAACAAAGAATAATTTCTGATTATATTGATGGTCAGAATAAGAAGTTGGATAAAATCTCCAACAACCTTTTCTCACAAATTGAAAAGCTTCAAGAATATCGGCGATCGCTCATCACCGCAGCCGTCACAGGCAAACTAGATATCAGCGAGGTAGAAGCCGATGTCTAGAAAAGATACCTTTCACGATATTGTGCGCCGTGCCCTAGAAAAAGACGGTTGGACGATTACCCACGATCCACTTTTACTCCGCTACGAACTCGGCAACCTGTATATCGACCTAGGAGCCGAAAAAGTCCTCGCCGCCGAACGCTCTGGACAAAAAATTGCTGTTGAAGTCAAAAGTTTCCTCCAAAACTCCGCCGTTTCCGAATTTCATACTGCTCTGGGGCAGTTCATCAGTTATCGCATACTGCTAGCAGAACAATATCCAGACTATGTGCTCTATCTGGCCGTACCCCTGGATGCCTACACCTCCTTTTTTGCCACCCAACTTGCCCAAGGCATCATTCAGAGCCAGCAATTAAAATTAATTGTGTACAAACCCCAACAGGAGGTCATTGACCAATGGCTAACCTAACCCAATACCGCGAAACCGTGCAGAAATTACTGCAAAACTACGCCGCTTTTAGTCACGGCGACCCAGAAATCGAAACCGAACTAATTCTGGACACCACCAGAGACCATTACCAACTGGTTCATGTCGGTTGGCAAACTGAACGCCGAGTCTATGGCTGTGTTTTACACCTTGATATTAAAGATGGCAAAATTTGGCTCCAGCACAACGGCACCGAAAACGACATCGCCGCCGAACTCGTAGAAATGGGAATTCCAAAAACCGATATTGTCATCGGCTTCCACTCCCCCTTCAAACGCCAATTCACCGAATACGCCATTAGTTAGTGATCGCAAGACGATGACTCTATGTGCCGCCTGGATACGCCACACGCCCATAGGCGACAAAGAGTTGATTTTTGCCACCGATAGCTGCCTCTCCGCCGGAGAACGTTGGGAAGCCGGAGTCAAACTATTTGAACTGCCCCGAAAGGATTGCTTTATCTGCTTCGCTGGGGAAACCACACGGGCATACCCCATGATCCTCAACCTGATTCATGCGATTGAAGGCTCGCCTGCCTTGAAAAACCCCCAAGCTGACCTACTAGACATCATGCGTCATGCCGAGGGATTATTTACCGATCTGGTTCGAGCCATCGATCTCAGTGACTTAAATCGACCTACAGCAATTCTCTATCAAACGCACCACAAAAAAGCTATCTAAAAGGCTCAAAATAGAGACTCTCAGAGGGGGACAAGGGTGTAAAAGATAGATGTGGTAAAGATTTGAGAGAATAAGAGGGCAAAAAAAGCAGGGAGAACACAAGAATCTCCCTTAAAACAAATGTTGCCAGAATCATACCAAAAAATCCTGAAAGCTCATCTAACAGAAAGTCAGTACATAACAGTACAATTATTGTTGTTGCTACTGCAACATCACCGACAAGTGACCCTAGGAACATTGGCTAGTGTATTTCCTCAACCGATTCAATACGAAAGCCGTCGTAAAAGTTTAAAGCGATTTTTAGCCTTACCTCAATTAAACTTGAAGTTGCTATGGTTACCTCTAATCAAATATTGGATAAGCCAAGTAGATAAAGGAAGGGGATTAAACCGAAAACAAAGATGAAATCGAATGAGTTTCGAGTCAAAGAATCAAGGATTTTGGATACTAGCGATTGACAGAATGGAGTGGAAAGGACGCAATATATTCATGGTGACGCTTGCCTGGGGAACTCACGCATTATCGGTTTATTGGGAAGTATTAGATCATGTAGGGAATAGTAATTTAGCAGCCCAAAAAAGACTGCTAAAAAATGTATTACCTTTATTTAAACCCCATTCGGTTATCGTCCTGGGAGATAGGGAGTTCCATAGCCCACACCTGGCTCAGTGGTTACAATCTAAGCATACTTACTTTGCCCTTCG
>JBGSZT010000143.1:0-10264 GCA_041750255.1 Synechocystis sp. | reverse complement strand
CTGGTAGAGCTCCATAATAGTCCTGGCTGAAGTGATTTATATCAGCCAGTTTCGGACATCTTGGGCCGCTTCGGTCACGGCATGTCCGTTTTCCTTCTCTTCATCCCGCTAGTCCACCGAGAACTTCCCACTGTCCAGTTCACGATTAAGGTCATATAAATAAAATTCCTTGATTTTAAAGTGTTGGGCAATCCAAAAAAATACGGCTTCTCCCCCCATAAATGGCTCAATATAACGATCTATTTCACCCCGAAGCAATTCCTGAGGTAAGTAGTTAATCATTTGCTCTAATAATTGTCCTTTTCCTCCTGCCCATCTCAAAATTGGTTGAGGAACTAATGAATTTAAAGATGATGCCACAGGTAAACTAGGCGATCGCCGTTGGGGGAAATTAGCCAAAATAGTCATAATTTATTAGGATTGCAAAAAAATAAAGGTAAGGCTGGCTAAACCCCAAGCTGAGAAGAGAGAAAGTTTTGCTCTTTTTAGAATTAAATTATCAGTGCCAAATGATGTTTGCAAAAGTATCAATAAACCTACAACATAAATATCAATGAAAACCCGTGAATAATTTAGGTAATAATTCAAGATGTAGATACTGGATACTATAAACAAACCCAGATATAGAAAGATAATTACTGTCGATGCTTGATTATAATAACGCTTATAAAAAATGAAATAAAGAGTAATAATAAACGTCAAAATTAGTAGCAAAAATGAATAGCCTTCATAGAGAGTAGAGCTAGTCAAGCCTCGCTGAATCAAATCCCCCCCCTTTGCCAGTACACCCCCGAGAGGAAAACCAAAGTTACCGCCACCGTTAGCCCCAGACAAATTTAGACTGCCGATATACAGAGTCCAACAACCGAGGGGAACTAATGCCAGGCTCAAGGGCAGTAAATAATTATATTTTTTAAGCTTTAAATTATTTAAAAAAATTGCCAACCAGACTAAAAGCAATGTTTCACGGGTGAGGAGTCCAAAAGCTATAAATATCGAGGTTTGCCAAGGGTTGTGACGGCGATCAGCATAGAGAGCCGCGAGGGAAAATGCGGCCGCTAGTATATCTGCTGTAGAAAGGGATAACACCATCCATAGACCTGGAATAGTTAGTCCCCATAGGGCTTGAAGGTTATGTATTTTGTAGGAGTTTAAATAGTGACTGAGAAAAAAGATTATCCAGGCGATCGCTAAAAGATTAATCCCCACTAGAGCATAGGGGATCAGTGTGGCATTACCCAGACCGAGAATATAGCCCAAAAAGGGATAAAAAATGCGGCGATAGCGATAAAGGGGATGATCCAACGCGGCGATCGTCCCTTGATCAGACAAAAAAGGGTCTAGGGCAATGCTCAAAAATTGTTGACCATCGTAGCCCAGCTCCTCGGGCCAGACCAACGTTGTCTGGGGGTCTAAATAGGGAGAGAGGGGTAAAACCGAGCCAATCCGGAAAAATCCGGTGATATTTCCTGAAAATTTAGCAAAATAGAAGTAGGTTACAACTCCCATCGCTACCGCTAAAGCAATGAGAGCATTAACTAGGGCGGGAGAAAATCTAACTTTTAGGAAATGAGGATTCATAGATTCAGACCGAACAGACTGCTGATATGATCAGGCGATGTCCTCCACACAACAAACAATGACGCAAGCAGATTGGCAAATTGTTAAGGCCTACGAAGACATTGAATATCACAAATGGGATGGTATCGCCAAAATTACCATTAATCGCCCCCATAAGCGCAATGCCTTTCGTCCCAAAACGGTGTTTGAACTGTACGATGCCTTTTGTGATGCCCGGGAGGATGCTCATATCGGAGTCGTATTGTTAACCGGGGCAGGGCCCCACTCCGACGGAAAATATGCCTTTTGTGCCGGCGGGGATCAATCGGTACGAGGACAAGCGGGCTATCTTGATGATGATGGAGTGCCTCGGCTAAATGTCTTAGATCTGCAACGGTTGATTCGTTCCTTACCGAAGGTGGTGATCGCCTTAGTTGCCGGGTATGCCATTGGTGGCGGCCAGGTTTTACATTTGGTCTGTGACCTAACCATTGCCGCTGATAATGCTATTTTTGGACAAACGGGTCCCAAAGTGGGAAGTTTTGACGGTGGATTTGGCTCTAGCTACCTAGCCCGTGTGGTTGGGCAAAAAAAAGCCAGAGAGATCTGGTATTTGTGCCGTCAATACTCGGCCGAACAAGCCCTAGAGATGGGCTTAGTGAATACTGTGGTGCCGCTGGAATCCCTAGAAGCGGAGGGGATTCTCTGGGCTCAAGAAATTTTAACTAAAAGTCCGTTGGCGATTCGTTGTCTCAAGTCAGCTTTTAATGCGGATTGTGACGGACAAGCTGGCTTACAAGAATTAGCAGGGAATGCCACACTTTTGTATTATATGACCGAAGAAGGGAGTGAAGGGAAGCAAGCGTTCTTAGAAAAACGTCCCCCGGATTTTCGCCAATATCCTTGGCGTTCCTAGGTAAATTAATGGGAGGATTGGTTCACCTTAGTACTTGTAGTAGTGGGTGCGACAACTGCTTCATCCTGATAATCTAAGGACAAGGAATTTTCCAGCCTCATCAAGTCTTCTAGGGTATCCCAGGGAGTCGAAAATGGTCGTGCAGCTAGGGCACAAGCTTTCCATTCTGCTTGGACGGGAACTCCCAATTGCTGACAAGCACCCCCTCGGCGTCCCTCCGACTGGTAGTACCGGCAATGCCGGCAAGATGAGGTGAGGAAATTAGAAGTTTTCATTGGGGATCACAAAAAAGTATTTAGAAGAAAAGAGTTCATCGGAGTGAATTACCTTTATTTTGCCTTAGAGCTTAGCCTGTCCAAATCGAGCTCAGCCATTATTCCATAAGGATTTCAGTGATCCCCAACCGGCTAAGGCCTTTAGTTTGTCTTAATAATCCTTTTACATATCGACACGTTTATGAATTGAATTACTATCACAAACCCTCAAACTATGTTTATACTGCCCCCAGAATTATTAAAGAAATTTACCGGGGATCACGGGAAACACAGTTGATTTGCAGAGTTATTGACCTAATACCCTAGACTCTCTAGGCTTATTTCCCACTTTCTCAGTAATGTTAATGCTCATAAACTGAAAGTATAAAACTTATGACGCCCTAAAATTCACTCTGTATTCTCCATGACAATTACGGTTGCAGTTCTCCCAGGACTAGGGATAATAAGCCTTGTCTGCCACGGAATGACGGTGCCCCATGTCTGCTCACCTTTGGATGATTCTTTGCTTGACTTATCTAGCGGGTTTGTTTTCTGCTGGCCTACTGTCAGGCTCTCCCAGCGCTCTTATTTGGCTATGTTTTATTGGCAGTTGGCTGGTAATAGCGGCGATCGCCAGTGTTGTGATCCCCCGTTATTGGCGTCGGGGCCCACGAGGATACCTGTGGTTGTTGATGGGAGCGGTGGCCATACTCTCGGCTTTCTACTCTCACTGGAGAATCCCTCAGCCGGGGGCAAAGGACATCAGCCAACTGCTCAGGGCTCCCCATTATGATTCGCGGGTTGTGAGCATCACCGGACGACTCCTCGATGGAGGGCAAACCAATGCTAGTGGACTCCAGCAATATTGGCTACAAACTGAATTAATCCAAGTTCCGCCGGATCCCCAATTTCGCCCTAGCTCCGGTCAGGTTTATTTAACCCTTCCTGCTGACCTGGGCACGTCTTGGCTAGGTTGTGAACAAATTCGTGTGACCGGCCTGCTTTATCAACCTAAATCCCCGCAAAACCCCAGTAATTTTAATTTTAAAGCCTATTTAGCCAGTCGAGGGGTCTTCGCGGGAGTTCGAGGCAGTGAAGCAGTAGAAGTCAAAAAAGGATTTTGTCTGATTCCTCAACTCCGCCAAAAAATTGTTCGGGCCCAAAGCCAGTTCCTACCCAAAACCCAAGAGGGAGTCAGTTGGGAAGGATTATTATTAAGTTCCATCGTTTTAGGGCAAAAAGCGGCTAATCTTCCCTACGAATTGCGCTCTCTCTTTTCCTTCGTCGGACTTTCTCATCTTTTAGCCGCCTCTGGCTATCAAGTGTCCCTGCTGGTGGGAACCGTTTTAAGTTTGAGCCAATGGCGATCGCCAAGAGTCCGTCTCAGCTTAGGCGCTGGTATTCTGTTCTTTTATTTAGGGCTAACGGGACTCCAACCCTCGGTGGTGAGAGCCGGGTTAATGTGGCTGGGGATCATGATCGCCGTGGTAAGCGAGCGCAAAATCAAGCCCCTCTCCGCTTTGCTCTTTGTCGCTACGATGATGCCGCTGGTCAACCCCATTTGGATCTGGGACTTGGGTTTTCAGCTTAGCTTTTTGGCCACCTTTGGTATTTTGGTAACTACCGCTCGTCTTCAGGCTTACCTAGATTTTTTGCCGCCGAAACTGAGTGAAATGGTGGCGGTTCCCCTCTCTGCCACCCTCTGGACAACTCCCCTGCTCCTCGGACAATTTAGCGTTTTTGTTTTGGTTGCCATTCCCCTCAATATTCTGGTCACACCGCTGATCGAAATTATTAGTTTGACGGGCATGATCAGTGCGATCGCCGCCTTGGTTTTCCCCTGGGCTGGGGCGGCCATTGCCTGGTTGCTCTATTACCCGACCCTGGCATTGATCCGATTAGCGGAGGCCTTTAGTCAATTTCCTCCCCTGGCGGTGGGTCAATTGTTACCAGGATTTGTCCTGTTGACCTACGGGATCATGGTGCTGGTTTGGCTCAATGCCCATTGGCGACCCTATTGGCCTGCCCTCGGTCTTGGGCTTTGTGGTCTGATTCTGGTGCCGCTCCTTTATCAGCAGTTTTCTCGCACCCAGGTCACGATTTTCCACACGCCCCGCCAGCCGGTGATTCTCATTCAACAGCCCGGAAATGCCATGGTAATCAGCGATGGAGAAGCCAAAACCCAACAGTTCCTGCTGGCTCCTATGCTGGCAAAATCCGGCATTTCCCAGGTAAATTGCACTCTAGAGCTAAAAGACCCGCAAAATCCACCCTCCCTCTCCGACTGTTCTAAACTCACTTGGCTAGAAAAAAGTCCTCCTATTCTTGACCTCACCTTAGCCAACCAACATTGGTGGATTTTTTTGCAACCGCCGATTGCCAATCAGGTGATTCCCCCCAGTCTTACCGCTCAATCCCCGGATGTCATGCTTTGGGCAGGGAAGTTTTTCCCTCAGTTATGGCTAGAAACCCTCAAACCCAAAACGGTGATCGCCGTTGCTCACTCTATTGGTCCATCGTTACGGAGGACTCTCAAGCGTGAGGGCACTCGATTATGGATAACGGGGGATGAGGGGGCAATGCAATGGACTCCGTCCCAGGGCTTCTTTCCTGAAACAAACCTTGATTATGATGCAGGTCGGTAAAACCTGTAATAGTTGTGATGGTCGTTTTTATTTTGACTACAAATAATGCTCATGAATATCAAGGATTTTGCGCGCCATATTTTTTGTTTATGCTTAAATTTTTGAGGCCATTGGGTTGAATTGCCATAGGATCTAACGATGGAGCCTTGCTCAAATTAAGTTGGATTTTAACCAATATGCTCAAAACCGTCAAAGATGCCTGTGAAATTTTCGCCTCAACCTTGGATTATCAGGTTGCTGGTGGAGTAGAAAGTCTGGCCCAGGTACTGAACAGTCAGGACGGCGGCAAGGCATTTTTTGAGAAGAGCTATCTAACGCGACGGATGGAGCAATTGCTATGCGAGGGATTATTGCGATTATCGGGGCAAACAGATCAAGCCTTGTTTGAATTGGCTCAGGCCATGGGGGGCGGCAAAACCCACCTAATGACCGCTCTTGGTTTTTTAGCAAAAAATCCTACCCTCCGGGCTCAAATTTTGCCCGTCGAGGTTCTTAATCGCTTAGGAAATACTAATGCTCGCGTGGCGGTGTTTGATGGGCGCGAAAGTCCTGATCACTATCTTTGGGGGGCGATCGCCGAACAATTGGGAGCAGAAGAGCACTGTAAACCTTTTTGGCAGAACGGCCCGAAAGCCCCAGGAAAAGAACATTGGAAAGCCATGATTGGCGATGAACCCACTCTGATTTTGTTTGATGAATTACCTCCCTATTTTTTGGAAGCCAAGACGGTGATGGTGGGTCAGGGAACATTAGTCGATGTCTTAACACGGGCGCTATCCAATTTATTTGTAGCCGCTCTAGAGTTGCCCCGGTGCTGTGTTGTGCTGGCCAATTTGACGGATAGTTACCAAGAACAGATCAAAGAAGTCCGCAGAATTGTTGCCGATGTGCAACGGGAAGCCTCTCGTCAAGCGAGGGTAATTACCCCTGTTTCCTTAGAAGGCAGCGAAATTTACTCGATTCTGCGAAAAAGACTCTTTCAAACCTTGCCATCGGAAGAAGAAATTGATGAAGTAGCCGAAGCTTACGCTGAACAAATCAAAGTGTCCGAAGACAGCGGTTATCTGACCGCTCGGAGCCTAGAGCAAGTAGCCGACGAAATTCGGGAAACCTATCCCTTTCACCCGTCTTTTAAGCATTTGGTAGCCTTGTTCAAAGATAATCCCAATTTTCGGGAAACAAGGGGATTACTCCAATTTTCGGCCCGGGTGGTGCGTTCAGCGTGGGGACGGCAACAAAATGATGTGTATCTCATTGGAACTCAGCATTTGAGCTTGAACGATGGCCAAGTGATGGAGGAAGTCTCGGATATTAATCGCGCCCTACGTCCAGCCATTTCCAAAGATGTGGCCGATACAGGCAATTCCCACGCGGAAGAAGTAGATACCAGTTTAAATAGTGATGCGGGTAGTCAGGTAGCGGCGATGATTCTCTCTGCCTCCTTATCTTTAGCTGTTAAAGGACATATTGGGCTGCGGCGTGAAGAAATTATTGAATATTTAGTGGCCCCCAACCGCAAACCCGATGAGTTTTCCCAGGCGTTTGATTTGCTTAGAAAACGAGCTTGGTATCTCCATGCCAATGGTGAACTCTTTTACTTTTCTGATACAGAGAATTTGACCAAACGGATTCAGCGCGAAGCCCAAGGCGTTCCCAAGGGCAAAATTGATAATGCGCTCAGGAATCGACTAACGGGAATGTTACAGCCTCAATCCCGCAAAGCTTATCAGTCCGTTCTAGTCATGCCGGAGATTAATGATATTAACCTTAGTAGTCATCGGGTCTTAGTCGTTGTTGCGCCCGATAACAGCGTCCCCCCCGAGGAAATTCAACGCTTTTATCGCTCTGTCGCGGAAAAGAATCATTTACTGGTGCTTTCTGGTAATGACACCTACATGGCGAGTCGAGTAGAAGAGTCGCTCCGTGAACTTTATGCCATCGAAAAAATTGAAAAAACCTTAGTCGACGACTCTAATTTGAAAATACAAGCGAAGGAAGCATTGAAAGAAGCAGAGAGGGCTTTTTTGCAGACTTTACAGGGGACTTACAATCGCTTGTTCTATCCGAGTGACGAGGGATTAAGGGCGGCAACGATCGCCAATGGGTTGAAGTTTGGCGAAAGCTTAGAAACAACGGTGGAAGCTCAGATCGAGAAATTATTAGCCGATATGAGTTGTGACAATAAATTGGCGCAGGACGCGGAGAATGATCCAACCCCTTACTATGCCATGGCCGAGGAAGACCTATGGCCCCAAGGAACTCGACGAACCCCGTGGCGGGACGTGTTGATGCGGGCCAAAAGTAATCCGGCTTGGCCCTGGTTACCGGGATTAAAAGGGTTAGAAGGTTTAAAAAATAGTGCTATTAACCAAGGCCGTTGGCGAGAAGGAACCGATGGCTATTTGGAAAAAGGGCCGTTTCCCAAGGAAAAAACGTCGATTAATATCATTGATCAAGGCAAAGACCCCCAAACTAACGAAATCATCCTATCCCTGACCCCTCAGAATGCGGGGCAAAATCCGAGGGTGCATTATGCTTCTACGGTCCAAGTCTCCGAAACTGACCCCTTGGTGACAAATTTAGACGCTTTTCGTACCAGCGCTCCGACCCTTTATTTCCTTGCCGTCGATAGCACCGGGGAACACGCCAATGGGGAACCGACTCGGTGGGTAGCCAAACTCAAAGTTCGCTATCAGGTTGGCGATCGCCCGGATCATCGCCTAGTGGAGTTAGCGGTCTTTCCCGCGGCGGAAATACGGTATGTGGTGGATGGGACTAATCCCCGCGAGGGACGAGTTTATACAGAATCCTTTGAAATTAGTGATGACAAGGTTACTTTGCAGGTTTATGCCCAAGCCGGAGAGGCAACAATCACAGAAACTTTTACCATTCCGCAAAAAGGCAATAAACGAGCCGAAATTGACGAAAATAAACCCGCTAAGTTAGTACGAGAAAAAACCAATATTGACTCCACCTACAAGGTGTTTAAGGTAGTTGATAACTTCAAGGAACGGCAAGGGGTGATTTTTCATGGGGTCATTTTAAACGTGGGAGAAGGAGAACGGGCAGTTCAGGTTAGATTTAATGATCGCCCTGTAACGCCCAGCATTCTAGAAAAAGTGATTAATGCCCTACGGGAGAATATTGGAGAACCGGATGCCCTAGTACAAGTTATGATTCGAGATGGAGCCACCTTTGACAAAGGCTTTGATTTAAAACAATTTGCCGAAATCACGGGCGTTGACCTAACCCCGGATAAAGTGGAGCAATAGCAACATGGTCGTAACTGTCCGCTCAGAATATCCTATGCCGCGGCTAGAAAAATCTCGTTCTCAAACCCAGCGCCCCAGCCATCCAACCATAGGTTTTGGCGTACCGACTACCCTTGATCCCCATCATTTTGTGGTGAAGATTCCCCGTGGCAGTCATCAGCCGGTGCAAATCCTGGAAAATTTAGGCATGAACCCAGAGGGGGGAAATAGTGAACCCTTAGACCGAGTGATTTTAGACCGTCCTTTATGGACAGAAATTGCTGGGCCGGTCAAACGGGTCTTTAACCAACGGCTCAAGGCCCACAACCTCAAAGCAGGACAGTGGAAAGTAGGGGATAACTTGGTCGATCGCCTATTGGGAAAAGAACTTTGTGTCTTGGCCTGGGCGGTGGAGGGATTAGCGGTGGAAAAGGTGGGTAATGCGGTGGGAAATTGGCTAGCATTGCGCCCGGAGGAACGCTGGTGGTTGTTTGGGATGACAGCGACAACGGTGGGACTGGCTAAGGATCAAGGAAAAGGCTGGCGACTGGCGTTGCGTTATGCGTTAGGAGATACCCCTCAATCAGGGCGGCTACCGATACGACGGGCCAAGAAGCAGGTCGAAACCGATATTTTTGAGACGTTGCCTTTGTTTCAATCTTAATGCTCGATTGGTTAAACTGTAGCGATGGTGATAGGTCTGGGGGTTTTAAATATGACTAACGTTGCGGAAGCAAAATCACTTTATGATCAAGATATTTTGCTTTGGGTGGAAGATACGGTATCCAAACTCAAGGCCCAGGATTTTGCTAATTTGGATCTGGAAAATTTGATTGAGGAGGTAGAGTCTTTGGGGATTTCACAAAGGAGAGAACTATTAAGTCGGTTAACAACTCTGCTGGAACATTTACTCAAACGACTTTATGTCAATTTACCCGAGGATTACAATGGCTGGGAACGAACTATCCGTGAACAACGCCGGCAAATTCGCATTTTGTTGAAAGATGCCCCCAGTCTTAAAACGGTTTGGTCGAAAACATTCATTCAAGCCTGGGAATTGGCGATCGCCGATGTCAGGGATGAGTATTTAACAGTTTCCTTCCCAGACCAGTGGCCCCTATCTGCTGATTTAGAAGCCTTACTGAGTGAACATTTTTGGCAAACTGCCCAAGATTTTTAAAGTTCTCTCCCCCATATCAAAATCTCCCATTTTCAAAATATTCTTTTATCATTGATCAAATATGAAACTATAAAAGTATTAAAACACTGTCCGTTTGGCTACTTGCAAACTTAATGATGGTGTCCAAACTGTCTCTTAAAATCCGAATGATTGCTGATGTCGGGCAGTTGCCAACTCGAAGATAAATAAATTTAGGCGGATGACCATAAAGCAAACTGCGTTGATGAAAGTCAGAATCTTTTGAAACTATCACAAAACCATTAATCTTTGCATATTCCCAAATAATCAAGTCATCAGTATTGATCAGTCCTAACGTCTTAAGCTGTTGTGCATTTAAATTGCGTCCACAGCATTCCCCTTATTTTTAATATTACGCCCCCAATTTATTACAAGTTCCCCCTCATTTAACAGCTTATTGACAAGTGCTTCTAGCTCTTCAATCGATTCAAATAGGCGAT
>JBGSZT010000142.1:0-36034 GCA_041750255.1 Synechocystis sp. | reverse complement strand
AGTAGGCAAGCATGGAGATGAAAGAACTGTAGCTAAATATGTAGAAAAGCAAGGAAAGGAATATCTACAATTGCACCAAGACTTCCAGCTGAGTCTATTTTAATTCTGATACCCCGCTGCTTGCGGCGGGGTAGTTCATTGAGGGATTTGATCATCTTTTTCCCGGTAATAGCTGGAATGTTGCTCATCGACTAATAGCAACTCTTTGAACGCCAACAAATTCTAGGGGCTGTAGTTGCTCTTCTTCGGCTTCTAGGCAGAGTTCAATCGCTTCTTGAATTCTCTCCATGAGTTGATCAAGGGTTTTGGATTGGGTATGGCAACCCCTGAGGGATGGGACGGAGGCAACGAGATAGCCGTCTTCGTCTCTTTCAATAATGACATTAAAGTATTGAGTCATAGGTTTCTTGTTTATTCGTTTTATTCGTAATTTTAATTAACTGGCATGGGTGGTGCAATTGTTTGGGTAGATTAAGCAAATCGGTCTAGCGTTCTATACTGAATCGCTTCCGCCACATGGGATGCCTTGATGACGTCGGATTGACCTAGGTCAGCGATGGTACGGGATACCTTGAGAATGCGATCCATGGCCCTGGCCGAAAGTCCTAACTTGCGGATCGCCCCCTCTAGTAGTTGACTACTGCTGTCATCGAGTTGACAGAATTTTTGCAGATGTCGGGATTGCATCGCGGCATTACAGCCTAATTTAGGATCTTTGCTAAAGCGAGTAATGGCTTGGTTTCGAGCCTGATTAACACGGTCTCGAACAAAGCTGGAGGCTTCTCCGCTGCTTTGTTGGGTCATTTCGTCGGGTTTAAGACGATTAACCGCAACTTGGAGATCAATACGATCCATCAAGGGCCCCGATAACTTGGCCCAATAGAGGTCTCGTTGGCGGGGGGAACAGGAGCAAGCTTGGATTGGATCGCCAAAATAACCACAGGGACAGGGATTTGTACTGGCAATCAGGGTAAATTGCGCCGGAAAAACCACCGATTGCCGGGTGCGAGAAATGGTGACATAGCCATCTTCTAGGGGTTGACGCAAAAATTCGAGGACGTTGCGCTTAAACTCCGTTAGTTCGTCGAGAAAAAGCACCCCGCGGTGAGCCAGGGAAATTTCACCGGGACGGGGAAAACTGCCTCCTCCTACCAAGGAAGGGCCCGAGGCGGAATGGTGGGGACTACGGAAGGGACGGTCTTGGATCAGACTGCCGCGTTCTTTGAGTAATCCCGCCACGGAATAAATTTGTGAGACTTCCAAGGCTTCTTCAAAGGCAAGGGCCGGTAAAATGCCCGGCAGGCGTCGAGCTAGCATGGTTTTGCCACTCCCCGGTGGCCCTACAAATATCAGGTTATGCCCCCCCGCTGCCGCAATCTCTAGGGCCCGCCGGGCATGGGTTTGCCCCTTCACATCTTTGAGGTCTAGTCCCGGTAATGGCGATCGCCGGAAAGAGCCGCGGCTATCCACTTTGACCGAACTGTGTTGATCAGGGGCCGCCAAAAACTGAGCCACTTCTTTAATATGTTGGAAACCATAGACCTCAAGCCCCTCTACCACGGCGGCTTCCTGGGCATTATCCGCTGGAACAACGAGTCCTTTTAGTCCCATTTTTTGAGCCACTGCGGCAATGGGTAAAACTCCAGCAACCGCCCGCAGACTGCCATCTAAGGACATTTCCCCTAAAAAAAGAAAATCCCCCAGGAGTTGGGGGTCTACTTGTTCGGAAGCGGCTAAGACACCGATGCCAATGGGCAAATCGAAGCTCGGACCTTCCTTTCGTAGATCGGCCGGGGTGAGGTTGACTATAATACGACGCACGGGAAAGGCAAAACCGGCATTTTTTAAGGCGGCCTTGACCCGTTCCCGCGATTCTTGCACGGCGGTATCGGGGAGGCCCACTACGGCGATCGCCGGTAATCCCCCCGAAACATCCACTTCAACACCCACCTTAATGGCATCAACCCCCAAGAGGGAGGCACTCCAGACTCTGGCTAACATGGGATCTTTCTGGTGCTAATGGTTGTAGGACCTAGCATACTCTAGACCGCCGCCAACGCATCCATAATGGTTTTGTTGTAGATGATACGTCCCACTGTGGTGCGAATATATTGCGCGAGGACTTCCCCCTCAGCCGTTTCTCGGATTTTACGCTGCCGATAATATTTCATTATGGTGCCATCCCCAAGGGTTTCTGTTTCTAGAACCTCGGTATCAGGCTTGTCGGTCACCACATCGAGGTCATTGTAACGAAGCCAGATAGAGGCATGGAGGTCTAGCTGACCCTGGTCGTAGGCCTTGAGGGTATCATCAATGCCCGAAAAATACATGCCTTCGCCCTTGTGGGCTTTGGGGTTTTCGGCGGTTAGATAATAACAGCCTAAAACCATATCCTGGGAGGGCGCCACGATCGGTTTGCCCGTTGCGGGAGACATGACGTTGTGGCAAGCCAGCATCAAGAGACGAGCTTCTGCCTGGGATTCGATGGACAGGGGAACGTGCACCGCCATTTGGTCTCCGTCAAAGTCGGCGTTGAAGGCCGGACAGACTAGGGGATGAAGCTGAATCGCACGACCATTGACCAAGACGGGCTCAAAGGCCTGAATTCCCAAACGGTGGAGCGTTGGAGCTCGGTTTAACATCACCGGATGTCCCGTAATCACCTCTTCCAGCACTGCCCAGACTTCCGGTTCTCCCCGCAGAATTTTCTTTTTGGCCGCCTTAATATTATTGACAATATTGAGCTTGATCAGGCGATGAATGACGAAGGGTTGAAAGAGCTCGATCGCCATTTCCCGAGGCAGACCGCATTGGTAAACCTTTAATTTGGGGCCGACGACGATCACAGAACGTCCAGAATAATCGACCCGTTTACCAAGGAGGTTTTGACGGAAACGCCCTTGTTTACCCTCAATAATATCCGAGAGAGATTTGAGCGGGCGATTATTGGCTCCGACCACCGTCCGTCCCCGACGGCCGTTATCAATCAAGGCATCAACCGCTTCTTGTAACATCCGTTTTTCATTACGGACAATGATTTCCGGCGCTAGGATTTCCTGCAACCGAGCCAGACGGTTATTGCGGTTAATAACGCGGCGGTAGAGGTCATTGAGGTCAGAAGTAGCAAAACGCCCCCCATCCAATTGCACCATAGGGCGTAAATCCGGGGGAATTACCGGAATTACATTTAAAACCATCCATTCTGCCCGGGAATTGGTGGCGATGAAGTTATCGATCACTCGCAGACGCTTAATCAGCTTGGCCCGCTTTTGACCTTTACTATTAAGAATATCTTCTCGTAATTTTTCAGCCACCTCTTCTAGGTTCAATTCTTCTAGCAAGCGCTGAACAGCTTCCGCGCCAATGCCCACCTCAATGCCATAGAGCTCCGAATCTTCAGCATAAATCTGGTCTTCAATTTCAATCCATTGGTCTTCGGTCAACAATTGTTTGT
This sequence comes from Synechocystis sp., assembly GCA_041750255.1. Classification (GTDB taxonomy): domain Bacteria; phylum Cyanobacteriota; class Cyanobacteriia; order Cyanobacteriales; family Microcystaceae; genus Synechocystis. The sequence goes on along the minus strand of JBGSZT010000142.1, from coordinate 32,580 downwards.
ACTGAAGATTGCTGGCATTGCCGGGATTGAGTACCACGTAGGCGTTGAAATAAACAATCTGCTCCACATCCCGCAGGGGCATATCTAGCAAAATACTGAGGTAGCTAGGAATCCCTTTTAGGTACCAAACATGGGTAACAGGGGCCGCTAGTTTAATGAACCCCATGCGGTGGCGACGAACTCGTGATTCGGTCACCTCTACGCCACAGCGCTCACAGACGATGCCCCGGTGACGAACTCGTTTATATTTGCCACACCAACATTCCCAGTCCTTGGAGGGGCCAAAGATTTTTTCACAGAATAGCCCGTCCATTTCTGGCTTGAGAGTACGGTAGTTGATGGTTTCGGGTTTGGTGACTTCACCGACCACCGTGCCATTGGGGAGGGTACGCTCCCCCCAGTGACGAATTCTTTCCGGTGAGGCGATCGCAATCTTTACGTAGTCAAACCGAGGTTCTGTTTGTGCTTTCATGCCTGAATTATGCGATAAAACAAATAAACGGAGGGGTAACGCCGGGTAATGAGCCACTATTACCGCAGGGTTAGGATGGCGCGAAACTAGCCTGACCCAGCTAATGCTATTCCCATGGGTACAGCCTTCTAATTATAATGCCCATGAAAATATATTGGTGAAAAATTCTCTAGATTTGCCCCTCGCTGGGATCAAGGAGGGGGTTCTTTTTGTGCCATACTGTGAGAGGTTTATTTGGCAAACCTTAGGGCACTCTTTATAATCTAAGGTTTAATTACTGACTTTTTCGCCGTTATCAATGTTTGGACTTATCGGTCATCTTACCAGTTTAGAGCATGCTCAATCCGTTGCTGAAGCGCTGGGCTTTCAAGAGTATGCCCATCAGGATTTGGATTTTTGGTGCTCTGCCCCGCCTCAAGTGGTCGATACATTCCATGTCACTAGCATAACGGGACAAACCATCGAAGGTAAATACGTAGAATCCTGTTTTCTGCCGGAAATGTTGATGAATCGGCGTATTAAAGCGGCAATCCGCAAGATCCTCAATGCCATGGCTTTGGCACAAAAATCTAATTTACAAATTACGGCCTTGGGGGGATTTTCCTCTATTATTTTTGAAGAATTTAATCTCAAAGAAAATGCCCAGGTACGGAATGTCGCCCTAGAATTTGAACGTTTTACCACCGGCAATACGCACACCGCCTACGTTATTTGTCGTCAAGTAGAGCAGGGAGCTGACCGCCTAGGGATAGATTTACGTCGAGCTACCGTTGCTGTGTGTGGAGCCACTGGCGACATTGGTAGCGCGGTCTGTCGTTGGTTGAACCAGAAAAATGATGTAGCGGAACTATTACTGATTGCCCGCAACCGAGAGCGCCTAGACAGTTTGCAAGCGGAGCTGGGATGCGGCAAAATTATGGATCTACAAGAGGCTCTCCCCCAAGCCGACATTATTGTCTGGGTAGCCAGTATGCCCAAGGGCGTGACCATTGAGGCGGATAGCTTAAAGAAACCTTGTTTAATTATTGATGGTGGCTACCCCAAGAACTTAGATAGCAAAATCAAATCTGACACAGTCAAAATCCTCAAGGGCGGCATTGTTGAACATTCCTTGGATATTGATTGGCAAATTATGCAAATTGTGAATATGGATATTCCCTCCCGTCAAATGTTTGCCTGTTTCGCCGAGGCAATTCTTCTGGAGTTTGAGGGTCTGCATACTAATTTTTCCTGGGGCCGCAATCAGATTACCGTCGCCAAGATGGAGCAAATTGGCCAAGCCTCGGTTAAACATGGATTCGCCCCGCTCATGGATCTTTGAGCAATCTAGTAGAAAGGGATAACACCATGTCCGATCCCTATCAGTGGCTAGACCAATCCCTGCAAACGATTCATCAAGCCCATTGGCATCGTCGGGTTTATCCCCTAGAGAGTCCACCGGGGCCAGTGATTGAGCTGGGCGGAAGATCCTTGATTAATCTTGCCAGCAATGATTATTTGGGCCTCGCCAATGACCCCCGCCTCAAGCAGGCCGCCATTGAGGCGATCCAGCACTGGGGAACGGGCAGTACTGGCTCTCGACTCATGAGTGGTCACCGTCCCTTACACCACGAGCTTGAGCAGGTGATCGCCGCTTGGAAGGGCACCGAGGCGGCTCTGGTCTTTAGTTCGGGCTATTTAGCCAATTTGGGGACCCTAACAGCTCTAGTGGGAAAACGTGACCTGATTCTAGGCGATGAATATAATCACTCTAGTTTGCAGCGGGGAGCCCAACTCAGCGGCGCGGATTACGAAACGTACAATCATGGTGACTTGGCCGACCTTGAGCAAAAACTATTGAAATTTCGTCAAAATCACCGGCGAAGCTTAATCGTGACCGATGGTATTTTTAGTATGGACGGAGATATTTGCCCCCTGCCGGGATTAATTCGTCTAGCCGAGAGTTACGATTGTATGCTTTTGGTGGATGAAGCCCATGCGACGGGAGTTTTAGGGAAAGGAGGGGCAGGCTGTCGAGCCTATTTTGATGGGCTGATGACGGCGAATTTTATCCAAATGGGCACACTAAGTAAGGCCCTCGGCAGTTTGGGGGGGTACATTGCCGGCAGTAACCGTTTAATTGACTACCTCCGCAATCGGGCTGCTACTTGGATCTATACCACAGGGCTATCTCCGGCGGATACCGCCGCGGCGATCGCTGCCATTGAGGTCATTCAACAAGAGCCCCAGCGCCTCGAGCAACTTTGGTTCAACGTTCACTATCTCAAAGATCATTTAGCTCATCTCTCGCACTCTCTGTTACCGTCCCATTCGCCGATTATCTGTCTCCAGGTATCCCGGGCCGCAGACGCTCTACAATTAGCAGAGCAGTTAAACGCCAAGGGCATCTTTGCACCCGCCATTCGTCCTCCCACAGTTCCCACCAGCCGCCTGCGCTTTTCGGTCATGGCAACCCACACCCTGGCACAGTTAGACCAATTAATCCAAGCCTTGAGTTAGGTCGCACGTTCTTTTCCTTTCCCATACTCTTTGATGCGTTGTCTCAATTGTTACCACGACAATATTCCTGCCGGTACGGAGCATTGTCCTCGGTGTAAATTTCACCTGCCCTCCCTCTTGCAGGACACCTTGGCGTCGGGAAGTTGTTTGCGTTCCGAGACTTATTGCATTGAACACGCCATTGGTCGAGGGAGTTTTGGCATTACCTACCAAGCCCGTCATCGTGTCTTGAATGAAGTTTTTGCCATCAAAGAATTTTACCCGACGGAATATGTTCTGCGAAATCAATGCAATCAAAACGTATTAGTTCCCACGGAGAAAAAAAATAGCTTTCAGCGGAGCCGCTATCGTTTCATCGAAGAAGCAAAAATTCTCGCTAAAATCAATCATCCTAATGTCGTACGGGTCTACGACATGTTTGAGGAGTATGGCACCGCCTACATGGTAATGGACTTGATCCAGGGCAAAACCTTGACTCGTATCCTCAAAACCCATCCTGGGCATAAACTGCCTCTGCCCAGGGTGGAGGCGATCGTCCAGCAACTAGTAGAAGCCTTGGGGGCTCTCCATCGGGGTGGAATTTATCATTTAGACATTAAGCCAGAAAATATCCTGCTGACACCGGATAACCAGGTACGATTGATTGATTTTGGGGCGGCTCGCCAGGTGACGAATGCCCGCAGTCTCGACACTCGCCTTTTTACCGAAAGTTATGCTCCGCCAGAACTAATGACGGGAGGAGAAATTGGGGCCGAAAGTGATCTTTTTGAACTGGGAATGATGACCCATCAATTAATTACGGGTCATTTACCGCCACCGGCGATGAAGCGATTGGTAGACCCGAATCCCTGGGAACCGGACGGGTTGATTGCTCCTTGGACTGAATTAATTACCCTGGCTCTCCAGCTCAAGCGCGACCAACGTCCCCCCACGCTACAGGATTGGTGGAAAATCGGAGAAAATTGCCTAGTTCCCTCCCCAAATCAGCATTCGGGTAATCCTGACCTTACCCATCTCTGGGGGAATTTTGTGCATCCCGATCTGGCCCAAGACCGATTAGAGCATCGCTTTGGTCGGGGCTGTTTGCGGACTGTCGTCGGACTCTCCCCAACCTTAGTCTTGGCGATCGCCGCTGGAGGGGCCGCCCTATTCGATCTACAAAGCCAGCAGGCCCTGTGGGAGATTGACACCCCCGTGCATCAAGGACTCTTGTCTCCCGATGGTCAATTTTTAATTGTGGCCTATCGCCGCTGGATCTACGTTTGGCACCTAAGTACAGGACGCTTTATCCAACAATTCCAGGGCCACCCTCATTCCATCCATCGCCTAGCTTGTACCCAGGAAAATCAAATCATTTGTTCGAGCCAAAAAAGTGACATCGTCTTGGTTTGGGAGGCTAAAACGGGCGAGCAACGGCGGTCTCTACAAACACGCCATCCCCTGATGCTAGAAATGGGTCTGAGCCTTGATGGTCATTACCTTGCCACGGGGCATCAAGACGGTCTTGTCTGCCTCTGGGATCAACGCCAGGGACAAGAACTTTGTTCTCTTCAGGGACATCAAGACGCTATTGAATGTTTAACCTTTAGTCCCCAGGGCGATGTGCTGGCCTCCGGCAGTCGAGATAATACAATTCAGCTCTGGTCTATCCCCTCCGGCCAACCGTTGCAACGGCTTAAGGGTCACATTGATTGGGTAAAAACCATTGTCTTTAGTCCCGATGGGGCCTATCTGGCTTCCAGTGCAGGCATGAATGATAAGGCAATTCGGCTCTGGCAGGTGGTAACGGGCAAAGAGTTTGGTCGTCTGCGGGGACATTGGAATCGGGTTCATTGCCTTAGTTTTTGCCCCGATGGACATCACCTCGTTTCCGGCAGTTTCGACAATACCCTGCGTCTTTGGGACCTAGAAGCTGGCAGGGAAATGCAACAACTCCAGGGCCACAGCAATTGGGTCTATGCGTTGGCGGCCAACCCGGGGGGTCAACGGCTGGCGACGGGTACTAACCATGGCGAGATCTGTCTTTGGGGTCAAGATAATGGAACCGAACCCTTAGCCCGTTTCTTTGGGCATGGGGATGCAGTGACGGCGATCGCCTTTAGTCCCGATGGTCGATTTTTGCTCTCCGGGGGTCAAGACAAAAATCTACGCCTGTGGGATATTGCCGAGGCAACGGTGGTGAGAACCTTTGCCGACCATCGAGATTGGATCAGTGCGGTGGCCATTAGTGCCGATCAACACCATATTGCCTCCGCTAGTTGGGACAGTCTAATTCGCCTTTGGGATTGGTCGGACCGCTGGCAACGGTTGCGGGGGGGCAAACCCCAACGGACATTGGTGGGACACCACGACCATGTCACGGCGATTGCCTTTAGTCACGATAGTCGCTTACTGGTTAGTGGCAGTAAAGATCAAACGCTCCGCCTCTGGGAAGTTGTTTCTGGTCAAGAAGTGAAACAATTTATTGGGCACAAACACCATGTACGCTGTGTGGCCTTTAGCCCTGACGATCAATTCATTGCCTCCGGAAGCTGGGATAAATCGGTGCGACTTTGGCACGTTAGTTCGGGAGCTGAACTCAAACCCTCCCTTCAACACAACGATTACATCCAGGCGATCGCCTACAGCGAAGATGGTCAATACCTAGCGAGTGGCGGGCGGAGTGGGGTTATCCATCTTTGGAATTTGGTCACGGGCAAAGAAGCCAAACGCATCAAAGCCCATACCAATACAATCAATTGCTTAACCTTTGATCACAATGATTTGATTTCCGCTGACCAGGATGGCGTGGTTCGGAGTTGGAAAGTTTGAACTTAATGCCTAGAATTCCCCAAAGCCCACAATCACCGCACTAACTCAACCGAGACGACTGCTCCAACCAAGTAGCCAAATCCGCAACAGACCTAAAATCCAACAAATCCTCCCCCAACCTCTCCAGCGTCTCAAGTTCCAACCCCTTCACCTGCAATACTTGAAACGACGTTAACTCCCCACACTGACGGGCCAACTGCCGTAAAATCAATTCAACCGCTTCTTTCTGCCTTCCTTCTTGCAATCCTTCTTTCAGCCCCTGCTGTAACCCCTGCTGTAACCCCTGCTGTAATCCCTGCTCTAAACCCTAAGGTAATAACTTCTTGGTAAAAGCGAGATTGAGTTAAATCGATGGTTTTAAGGTCTAGCATTCGTAAAATCTCCTCTGTTCCTAAATGGGGAAACTTACTGATCAGTATAGTCTCTAGCAAATTTAAGCGTTGTCGAAAAAGGGTTTGATCCTCAGATTGTTGCAAAATTGTTTGACCCAACTCAAATGCCGCTTCTTCTTCTTTAACCACCAAGATTTTTAACAGAGCTAAGTTGGGACTGAGTATCTTCATCGTCAATAAATCTTCCAAGTAAAAACACTTCACCTGGGTTTGCAGGAGTGTCCCGTAGCTGATGGTATTGCCGAGTCGTTGTTGTCGGTGCCGCAGGAGCAATAACCCCTGCCACGGTCGAAGTGGAGGGTATTGTTGTAGATACAAAAAAATTTCAGCGAAGTATCGTCCATAAAACCCCTCATCGCTTTGCATCTGGGCTTCCAGAAAAACCAGAGGAATCGTTGGATCCTCAGATTGGGGACACAACAGTCCATCTAAACGGAATTCCCGCTCCTTTAGCACTGGGGCTGTATAGTCAAATTGCCAGTCTGGGGCAATCCCCGGTATTAGTTCGGCCAGCATCCCTGGTTGGCTTAAAAAGAGTTGGTAAAACCATTTGTCGGTTTTCATTAGCGCTACAAATTCCAGGCGATCGCCTCACAGGGCCCCTGCCGCTGTGCGGTCAAAGACTCCCCCCAAATGAGAGGTGAGATTAATGGCTTGAAGCACGGGTTGGCTATCGGGCCCGTCGGGATAATCGATGACACTGACGGCTCCATTGCCTTGCTTAATATTCCAGAAATTAGCGGGACTTAAACCCAGGAGATAGGCCAAAATCACCTTATTAATCGCATCGTGAGCAACCACAATCCCGACTCGTTGCTGACCGTCTTGGCAATAATATTGAACTCGCTCCTGCCAACAGGCGATCGCCCGGTCCCAGACCTGTTGTAGATTCTCGCCCTCAGGCATTTGTACGGTTTCGGGATGATTTTTCCAGTCTTGCAGGAGCCCCGGAAAGTCCGCTTCAATCTCAGTTTCTAACTTGCCTTCCCAGAGTCCGTGGCAAATTTCCATCAAATCCGGTTGCAGGTCCAGCATCACATCGGGATGATATTGCAAAATAATTTCAGCGGTTTCCTTGGGACGAAGCATTGGGCTAGTAATGGCCAGATTAATTTCGATATCTTTGAGAAAATCCGCCGCCTTCTGCCCTTGGACTTTGCCAGTTTCATTGAGGGGAATATCCCGAATCCCTTGGAAACGAGACTCACGATTCCATTGGGTTTCCCCATGGCGTATTAATAATAATCGCAGACGAGTGTCAGGAGAACGGAAGCTAGGCAAAGGATCGCCCAGGTGAGCCGTCTGGTTCAAGGACTCTAGCTGTACTGGTTCACCCCAACTGCCGGAAAAATTTAAGACATTGATATTACAGTTGGACTGCTGGAGGCGATGGTAGTTGGCGGGGGGGACACCGATCGCCGCCATGATCAAACAACGATTGATACCGTTGTGGGCCACGATCAAGAGCGTTTTCCCGTCAGAATCCGGTAGAATTTTTTGCCAAAAAGCTTGGGCTTGCTCATACAACGACTGTACCGGGAAAAATTGCTGACCATCGGCGAGGGTCATAGAAAAATCCTGGGGACGCTCATGCCAACAGCGGTAATCATCGGGAAATTGGTCAATAATCTCTGTCTTTGTCGCTTTTTCCCACAGCGGCAGATCAATCTCCAGTAAATCTTCCGTAGGAATTAAGGGCGGTGGAGAGGCAAAACAGGAATGAATAATCATGGCCGTCTTTTTGGCCCGAGTCAACGGACTGCAATAGAGGGCATCAACCGGAAATTGACTTAAAACTTGGCCGACCTTGGCGGCATCTGCTTCTCCCTTGGAGGTTAGCACTGACTCATCCGTGCGACCTTGGATGCGTTTTTGGGCGTTGTAGTTACTTTGCCCGTGCCGAACGATGATGACGCGCGTAGCCAATGCCGTTGCCTCCCATTAAGAACAAATTTCAGGCTTAATTGTTGCATCCTTAGGGCACCCTCGCAATATCCCAACCAGGGGCAATTAGCCAAAAATAGCTGTGCTCATCCCCTACTCCGCCGCATACTATACGCCGCATACTATACTCTGAAAATAATCCCCCTTATCACCGCCTCCCCATGACTATTGCGACATCTTCCCTCAGCAAACAATTTTTAGAATCCGAAGCTCAAACCGCTTACACTGAGGCAAAAGCCGTTATTATTCCGATTCCCTACGAAGCCACCACGACCTATCGCAAGGGTTGTGAGCAGGGGCCCGACGCGGTGCTAGAAGCCTCGGATCAACTCGAAGCCTACGACGCAGAATTAAACCAAGAAACCTGTCACACCTTTGGCATTTTTACCACGGGCTATGTCGCGGATACTCGGATGAACCCTGATTTGAGCGCGGAGGAAATGCTGACGGCGGTGACCGAGCAGGTAAGCCAATGTCTTCAAGACCAAAAATTTGTGGTGGCGGTCGGAGGAGAACACGCGATAACCACCGCCGTCGTGCAAGCCTACCAGCAATCCCTAGGCGAATCCTTTACCGTGATTCAAATCGATGCCCATGGGGATATGCGCGCTGAATTTGAAGGCTCTCGCCACAACCATGCCTGCGTGATGCGACGGATCCTAGAGCTAGGTTTACCGACTCTACCCGTGGGCATTCGCGCTATTTGCCAAGAAGAAGCGGATTTAATCCAAGCTCAATCGATTCCAGTGGTCTGGGCCCGAGACATGGCCACTAATCCCGATTGGATCGAAACGGCGATCGCCACTATTAAAACCGAGAAAGTCTTTATTACCATCGATGTGGACGGGCTAGACCCAAGCTTCATGCCGGGGGTGGGCACTCCCGAACCGGGGGGGATGGGCTGGTACGAAACCCTCAGTTTTTTGCGCCGTGTCTTTGAAACCCATGAAGTCATCGGTTGTGATGTGATGGAATTAGCGCCGCTGATGGATTCGGTGGTGTCGGAGTTTAGCACCGCCAAACTTGTTTATAAATTAATCGGCTATAAATCTTTATCTTTACGTTCGCCCCGAGTAGGCTAAGATATTATTAAGAAATGTAACATAAGATTAAAATTACCGTTAATTGGGTTGATTAATTCATGAATGTTTGCTTCTCTGCGATGGAATCCCTCAGCCTCAGCCTGACCGACCCCTTGGTGTCACTGCAACATTACCTGCGTCAACCCAAACGTCTTGTCCAGGCGATCGCCGATCCTCGGTTAATGGAAACCTTATCTGATAACCAATTCCGCCTCAAAATGCGACCCTTGAATTTCATGGACCTCTACCATTTTCAACCCACGGTCGTCCTCAAGGTCTGGTCCACAGCCACCGGTACTGTTTATCTAGAATCCGAAAGCTGTGAAATTCGCGGTATCGACTACATCAACCATCGCTTTTCTCTGCAACTCAAGGGTAAATTAGCCCCCTATCAGCACGACGGACAAACCCAGCTCAAGGGCAAAGCCGACTTAAAAGTCAGTGTTGATCTACCCCAGGCGCTCTGGTTTACCCCGGCTCCGTTGCTAGAAATGGCGGCCAATGGTCTGCTCCGGGGAGTGCTCGGACGGATTAAACAACGATTGATGAGCCAACTGCTAGAAGATTATCGCCATTGGCTTCAGCAGGAAGATACTGCTCCCGAAGCCTCTGGGCTTAACCCAGCCTTTAATCCCTTGCTAGAAGCCTAGGTTTTGATGAGTGCTGATTTTTTCTTTCCCTATCCGTCCCTAGAACGGGGAACGCTCCTCCAGCGATATAAGCGTTTTTTTGCGGATATTCAGCTAGATTCCGGTGAAACCATCACCGCCCATTGTCCCAATACTGGCCCAATGACAGGGGTATGCCAAATCGGGGCGACCGTTTACGTCTCTGCCAGCAATAACCCCAAGCGCAAACTAGCCTTCACCTGGGAAATGATCCAAATTGATAGCACCTGGGTCGGCGTCAATACAGGTTTGCCCAATCGGGTCATTAAAGAAGCCCTGATCCAAAAGATTTTCCCAGACCTAGCTCCCCACTACGACGACGTTAAGCCCGAAGTCGTCTACGGTAAGGACAAAAAAAGCCGTATTGATTTCCTGCTAACTCACCCCAAAAAACCACCGCTTTACCTAGAAGTCAAAAATACGACCTTGGTAGAGGGTTCTTTGGCTCTGTTTCCCGATACTGTGACCAGCCGCGGGCAAAAGCATTTAGAAGAGTTAACCGCGCTGATTCCCGATGCTATCCCGGTGATGCTTTATTTTATCAATCGGGGAGATTGCCATGAATTTGCTCCGGGTCAGGCCTACGACCCCCGCTATACCGAGCTTTTTTATCAGGCGGTGGAGCAAGGGCTGCGAGTATTACCCTGTCGATTTGAAGTGAGTCCCGAGGGAGTTCGCTACCTGGGTTTGGCTTCAATAACGGATACGCGGGTCGATGTAGGCATTGATAATGTCAATCAATAAACTAATAATCACGACAATTACGCCAAAAAAGATCATCAGTCCCTGGACTGTGGGGTAGTCTCGCAGGGCGATCGCCTCATAGAGTCTATTACCTAAGCCGGGCCAAGAAAAGGTGACTTCCGTCAACACCGCTCCCCCCAACAAGGAAGCAAAGGTTAAGCCCAAAACAGTGATCACCGGAATTAAAGCATTTTTGAGGGCGTGGGCCAGCAAAATACGGCCTTCTGAAATGCCTCTAGCCCTAGCGGCTTCGACATAATCCGCTTGCAGAGCTTGCTGGAGATTAACCCGTACCATCCGCTCAAAAATACCACTTAATAAAATCCCCAGGGTAAAACTGGGCAAGACCAGATAATAAAGCGCCGTCCCAAATTGAGATAAATTCCCCACCCAAAGACTATCGAGGGTATAGAGTCCCGACCAGCCCTGGGGTGGACTTTGATTGAGGGGAAAGCGGGTACCCAGGGGAAAGAGTTTTAGATTCACCGCAAAAATGAGTTGTAGGATCATTCCCGCCCAAAAAACCGGCAAGGAATAGGAAATAATGCCAAAAATTCGTCCTCCGGCATCGATCGTCGTTCCGGGCTGAGAGGCTGATAATATGCCTAACCCCACGCCCACGACCACCGCCACCAATAGGCTATAGACAGTTAATTCCACCGTAGCGGGGAAATGGTCTTGGATGATTTTCCACACCGAGGTGCCTTGACTGGTGATGGATTCCCCCAGATTAAACTGGAGCAGTTGCTTCAAGTAATCGAAATATTGCAAAAATAAGGGTTTATTTAAGCCCAATTGCTCCCGTAGGGCTTGTTTGGCCGCTTCCGGGGCCCGATTGCCGAGGATGGCATCCACCGGATCGCCAGGGGTCGCTCGCAATAACAAAAAGACCAGGGTAATGATCGTCCAGATCATCAACGGAGCCAGCAATAAACGGACGCTTAGGTAGGCTTGGAGGGCTTTGGCGCGGGACATAGACAAAATTTACAGAAATAAAGGCAAAAAATAAGCTAAAACCAGAAATAATCCAGCCAAGGCCCCAGAAAGTAAAAACGAGTAACCCCGAAGAGTCGGTAAATCCTTTGCGGAGATTGATTTCACTATTAATCGGGGTGTTAACTCCCGTCGAACCAAACCAACGACCTCACAGGAATGCTCTAAAAAGGGTTGAAGGGCTTTTTTAGGAGAACAAAACGGGGGAATTAGCCTGAGCCAGTAGGGATAAACAACGGGAATAACCCCCGAACGGTCATGGAAATAAAGCTTGGGAAATCCCCAGATCGTTTTGTCTTGAACGAGTTTTAGTTTTCCTCGCCAATGGACTGGAGTTCCCAGTACAGGGCTCAATTGAGCTTCCCCCAGCAGGGTCAAGACATCGGGAGCCGCTAAGGATTCTCCCGCAAAGCCTTGGACAATGGTTTTTAGTAAAAGGCCGACCCCAAATCCGCCAACGGCTCCCTGTTGCCAAGAGATGAGGCCCTTAACGCTATCGTGTGATCCTATCGCTGACCCTAAAAGAGCCAGACTGATAGGTAGACTAAACACCGCTAGTTCGCGCCAAAAATGACGAGGACGCTGCTGGGATTTTGGCGATCGGGCGACGCGCCGCACGGTGACGAGGCCATATTCAGCATCGAGGCTAAGCTGTTCGGCATAATGACTCAGCACTTGCACTCGTTTCCCCAAGAGCGGATGGGAACTTTGCCAAGAAACCAGACCATTCCAGGGATTCAACCAATCCCAGACTAAGAGCCGACTAATAACTTGAGCATTAAAATGGGTGGCCCGTTCGCAGGTTTGGCTGGTGAGGGGGTCATAGACTCCAAAGTTTCGCAGACTATCTAAAAATAGGGCCGGTTCTGGGGACTGTCGTTCCTGCTTAACGATCGCCTTGGAGACTTTGACTAGGGCTCGAATCAAAGCATTGGGATTGCCGGTTTCCTCCACAGCAAAATGATCCGCATAGTATTCGCGGGAGCGAGACAGATAACGATTACAGGCTTGATTGAGGGCAAACAATCCATAGCAAATCGTGGCAGGGAGCATCAGCAGGGGGTGCAAAAAGATTGGCAGGCGTTGACGGCTTTTTTGGAGAAGCACATAGAGGGCATAAAATACCTGACCCCAGGCATTCACCACGGTCATGAGCCGAGTATCCCCCGAAAAAATATGACCCAATTCATGGGCGAAGAGGGTGGCAATTTCCTCGCTATCTAAATAGCGAAATACACCCTTACTCACCACCAAGCGAGTCTGGTGACGACGAATGCCGTAGGAAAAAAGGGCCGGACGGCGGTCATCGATCAGTCCTAAGCGTGGCAGGGGCATTTTTTGCCGGCGACAGAGCCTAAGCAGGAGTTCTCCGGTTTCTATACTATATTTTTGTATTTCTCCCAGGTTGATCCACTGGGTTCCATAGATATTTGTTTGGAGCCAATCCATAACAGGAATACTAAAAAGCACACCGGCTCCATTGATCACCAGACTGACCCCCAGACTGATTTCGGCTAATGATAATAAATCCTTTTCCCCTAGGCTGACGGCGATGCCCCAGGTGATCGCCGCCACGATCAACACCGGCGTGAGTAAAGCGGAGCCCACCACAAAAATATAACTATCCGCTACCTGGGGGAGTGTCACCCTGACCCGACTTTTATCCGAACGACCCGCTTTAAAATCGGTGCTGGGCATGTCATCATCGCTGTCGGCAATTTCAAAATTATTATTGTCCCCCTGGTCCAACAGGGCCAGCATCGACCAGGCCCATTGATTCATCTCCGGGTTGGTATGACCTAACAAAGATTGACACAGGGCGATCGCCGCCGGGGGGTCTCCCTTGGAGCGGTGGGCACGAACCAGAGCCATTTGAGCTTGGAGATAAAAAGGAGAACTTTGGTCCTTTACCTGATGACAAAACGCCTCTAATTCGGCGATCGCCTGGGAATAGTCTTGACGCTGGATAGATCGCAAGCCTTGGTCAAGGATGGCTAAAACATTGTCAGGGATAGACATGTAAGTTCAGAAAAAAGACAGCGGTCAACGGGAACCCTGGCGACGGAGCCAGCCGTCTACCCATAATAATGCGATACCGGAGCTGGAACAGGTCATCGCTCAAAAAAAAGTAATAACGAGCATTTAGTAGACAGAAAACGCTCTACCCCAACAATCCCCTCTTTTTAACTAATTTATATTTCCTTGTACCTTCCATATTTAGTGATTTGCACCTATAATCAAAAGTCTTCACACTAGATATGGCGCTTGACGACGTCAGGCAGGCAGAAGGATGAATTATTTTCAAGAATGGCAAGCAAGTTGTGTGGATGAGCAATTGATTCATCTCAATGTTACTGCCCTCACCGGAGACGCGCCCTCCGAACATTTGCTTTATTCTGATGCGTTACCCCGTCGAAATGATGGACGGGTCAGTAATGCCCTTTTGATGCGCTATGACCATGTAGCGGCGGGGGGATGGTGGTGTTCGGGGATTGATCTCCTCTCGGGAGAAGGCGACCTCTGGGGCTGTTTTAAGCCCACTGTTCCCCGCATCCACCCAGAACGGGGCAAATTGATTAAATATGAGCATCCGCCCCAAACCCCTACCGGATTATTTGCCCTACGGGTTCCGTTGCACCTCTGGCAACGCATCGCCGAACGCTCGGGGCTTAATATCTTAGCAGAGGATCAAGATTTATCCCAAGAAGACCGGGGATTTTGGCAATGGTTGAGCCGCCACCCCGAAATCCCCCTCTTTATCACCGAGGGTGCAAAAAAAGCGGGAGCCTTATTAACTGCCGGGTTTGCGGCGATCGCCTTACCGGGAGTCCACAATGGCTACCGGACGCCTCGGGATGAGCAGGGACGGCGCATTGGCAAGTCTCATTTGATCCCGGCGTTACAAAAATTAGCCGTACCGGGCCGCTCAATTTATATCGCCTTTGACCAGGATCAAAAACCCGCCACCATTAAGACGGTGAATCTGGCCATCAAACGCCTCGGTTATCTATTTCAGCAGTATCAATGTCCAGTCAAGGTCATAACCTGGGATGCGGGGTTAGGAAAAGGCATTGATGACTTAATCGCCAACCATGGTAGTCCAGCGGTGGAGCGAGTCTACGGGCAGGCCGTGACCCTGGATGTTTGGCAAGCCCAGAGTTTTAATCGCCTTACCTATACCCCTTCTCTGTCCCTCAACCATCGCTATTTGCCCTCCCTTGAGGTGCCAGACTCTGCCAAATTAGTGGCGATTAAATCGGCCAAGGGCACGGGCAAAAGTCAAGCCTTATCCAGCCTCGTCGCCCAGGCGATCGCCGAAAATCGGCCAGTTCTACTCATTGGTCACCGCATTCGGTTAGTGCAAGAACTCTGTCAACGCTTTAATTTGGACTACATCGGTGACAGTAAAGAAGCTAAAACCAGCCATGGCTATGGGTTATGTATCGATTCCCTTCATCCCCAATCCCAGGCTCACTTTTGCGCCGAAGACTGGGCCGATAGTCTGATTATCATTGATGAAGTCGAACAAGTGCTTTGGCATGGGCTGAATGCGGATACCTGTCGTTCTCACCGCGTCGCCATTCTCAAATCCCTGAAAACTCTCCTACAAACGGCTCTGAGTAGTACGGGCCAGGTGGTGGTGGCCGATGCCGATTTAAGTGATGTCTGCCTCGATTATTTAGGCGCTCTAGCCGGCATTCCCCTCGAGCCCTACATTATTTGTAATGACTGGATGCCGGGGACTGCCGAGGCTTGGCCGGTCTATCACTACGGAGAAAATGACCCCCGACGGCTGGTCAAACACCTAGTGCGCCATATTCGAGAGGGTGGCAAGCCCTTTGTTTGTCTCTCTGCCCAAAAATTAACGAGTTCCTGGGGAACCCGTAACTTGGAAGCCTACCTGCTCAAGCAATTTCCCAGCGCCAAAATTCTACGTCTAGATGCTGAATCCCTGGCTGACCCCAGCCACCCCGCTTACCATGCCATGGGCAATTTAAATCAAATCCTGGCGCAGTTTGATATTGTGCTGGCCAGTCCGGCGATCGAAACCGGAGTGAGCATTAACCTCAAAGGTCACTTTACTTCGGTCTGGGGGATCGCCCAGGGTGTCCAAACCGTAACCTCTGTCTGTCAATCCCTGGGGCGTATCCGTGACAATATCCCCCGTTATCTTTGGGTGGCGGGTTATGGTTTTAATCAAGTGGGCAATGGGGCAACGTCGATTCCGGCTCTCCTCTCCTCTGGGAAACGCTTAACTGACCTGAATATTCGTCTCCTCCAGCAGTCGGACATGGCCAATATTGATGACTTAGATACAGGCTTTCAGGCCGAATCTCTGCTCTGCTGGGCCCGGATGGCGGTGCGGGTTAATGCCGCCATGCTCCATTATCGAGAGTCTGTCCTGGCATTATTGCAACAGGAAGGGCATCATCTTTTGGGTTATCCCCGCTCTGGCTCCAAGCCTTCTAATCCAGAGGCAGACACGACTCCGACCCCAGAATCGGTGCAGGGGAATCAGCTCCTGGGGGAAGCGGTAAAAGCAGTGCGGGAGCAAAACTATCAGGCCGAATGTCAGGCGATCGCCGTAGCTCGATTATTAAGCGAGTCTCAATTTGAAGCCCTCAAAAAACGCTTGATCAAAAATAGTGCCGATCGCCGGGCCATCCGCAAATATGAACTTCAACAACGCTATGGCATCGCCATCACGCCGGAGATTGTCCAACACGATGACCAGGGTTGGTATCAAAAACTGCGACTCCATTACTACTTGACCCTAGGACGCTCCTATTTGGCAGACCGAGACACCAAAATTGCCCGGCAACTCATTACCCAGGGCCATGGCAGTCTCTTTTTGCCGGATTTTAATCATTCTCAACTGGGGGCAAAGGTCGGCACTCTCGATGTATTGGGAATACCTATTCTCTTGGCTGACCCCAAACGGGAACTTTCCTCCCAAGACCCCGACCTCCAGGCGATCGCCGAACTGGCCTTGGCTAACCGGCGGGATATAAAAACAGTTATGGGCATCGGCATTGCCAAAAACGCTAGTCCCATTACCATTCTGCGCCGCTTTCTCGACGGCATTGGTTATGGTTTGACCCTACTCAAAACCAAACGTATTGACAAAAAGTCCGTCCGTATTTATCAAATCGCCCCTCCCCAGGATGGCCGTGACCGTGTCTTTACCCAATGGCTAGAGCGAGACCGGCGATCGCCGGGCAGTTCTGAAAATTGGCTCGAAGATTTTTGGACTCGCCTACAATTGCCCCCAAACAGTGGCACAGAAAAGGCGACTCCCTACGTTCAACTCAGCCTTGAATTGCAGAGTTGATTATTGTTCCTTGGCTAATTGAGGCCAGCAATGAATGTTCACGGATCCCTGCTCAGTGCTACCATTGGCCCCTAGTTGATGCAGAGCATGGTACAAAAACCTCATGACTAAACTCCCCCTGGCTGGCATGGGTCGGATTATCCCGACAGAACTCCATGAAGAAATGGAACATTCCTACCTAGAATATGCCATGAGCGTGATTGTGGGGCGGGCGCTCCCCGATGTACGGGATGGTCTTAAGCCGGTTCATCGCCGCATTGTCTTTGCCATGCACGAATTGGGGCTAACCCCTGATCGCCCCTTTCGGAAATGTGCCAGGGTGGTGGGGGATGTGCTTGGGAAATATCATCCCCACGGCGATCAGGCAGTCTACGATGCCTTGGTGCGGATGGTACAGGATTTTTCTAGTCGCTACCCTCTGCTGGCAGGCCACGGTAATTTTGGCTCGGTGGATAATGACCCCCCCGCCGCCATGCGCTATACCGAAACACGCCTATCTCCCGTCGCGACAGGCGCGGTCTTAGCCGACATTGACCAAGCGATTATTGATTTCAGTCCCAATTTTGACAATTCCCAGCAAGAACCCACGGTTTTACCCGTGCAATTGCCCGTATTGCTTCTGAATGGCTGTTCAGGGATTGCCGTGGGTATGGCCACCAATATCCCGCCCCATAATTTGGGCGAAGTGGTGGACGGATTGATTGCCCTCATTGATAATCCCGGTCTAGAGGATCACGTGCTGTGGCGGCTGATTCCCGGCCCCGATTTCCCCACCGGCGGCGTAATTTTAAGCAGCGACGGCACCCAAAGCGCCTACCATTCCGGCCGGGGCTTGATCCCAGTACAAGGGGTGAGCCATCTTGAAACCCTGCGCTCGGAAAAACGTCGGAGTCGTTCCCGCACCGCCATTATCGTCACAGAATTACCGTTTCAGGTGAATAAAGCCGCCTGGATCGAAAAAATAGCCAGTTTGGTCAATCAAGGACGAATTGAGGGGATTTCTGACCTGCGGGATGAAAGTGACCGCACGGGGATGCGGGTCGTAATCGAATTAAAACGGGATACCGACCCCCAGGCAATTTTAGACATTCTTTATCGCACCACTCCCTTGCAAAGTAATTTTGGAGCCATTTTTCTGGCTTTGGTGGATAATAAGCCGGTGCAATTGTCCCTGCGGCAAATTTTAGAGGAGTTTCTATCCTTTCGAGAAACCACTCTCATTCGCCAATATACCCACGAATTAGAAGAATCATCGCAACGGCTGGATGTTTTGGCGGGATTACGCACGGCACTGGCGAATATTGACTCTGTGATCGATATTTTGCGCTCTGCCCCCGATGGCTCAACGGCCAAAGCTCAGTTACAAGTCCGCTTGGATTTGACCCCTCCCCAGGCCGATGCCATTTTGGCCATGCCCCTACGACGGATTACGGGGCTAGAGCAAACTAAACTGGAGCAGGAATATGATGCCCTGCTGACCCGCATTCAAGAACTAGAAACTCTGTTGAACGATCGCCGGGAACGGTCTAAGGCGATGAAAAAAGAACTACGTCGTCTGAAGAAACAATTTAGCGATCGCCGACGTACCCGTATTTTAGAGCCCATTCCCCCGCTGTTTCTTTCCCCGGTGGTGGAAATTCCTCCGGCGATCGAGGCCGATTTGTTAAGTTTAGATACGCCAGCCCCAGTAAAAGAAATCCCCGCTCCAGCGGCGGAAATCATTGCTTCAACTCCAGTTGCCACGGTTTCTAAAGCGCCCAAAGCCAAACAAGCGCCCCTATCATTATTTACGCCCCAAACTCCGGCGGAGGATGCGGTTCTTAGCCTCACCGCTCAGAACAAAATTGCCTGGCATTCCCCCACGGATCACGTCGATGACCAGTCACCGCTGATTTTTGTTACCCCTGTCCAAAACCAAGAAACCCTTTGGCTAATGACGGATCAGGGCAAGGTCTATGGTGTGGCGGTGAAGGAAATTCCGCCGTTGTCCCTCACTCGTCTTCCCCTGGTGTCGTTTCTACCCAAGGCGGCCCAGGCTGAAACCATTGTCAGCCAGTTCTTTGCGCCGGACACATTTTCGGAGCGGGATCTGGTATTACTCACAGAGCAAGGCCGCATTAAACGCCTGGGCATGGCCGAATTGGCAGATTGCGGCAGTCGGGGCTTGAGTCTGATTAAGCTCAAAGAGGATGACCGACTCCAGTTCGTGATTCCCTTGGCAACGGATCAAGCAGAGACTCAAAACCTAGTTCTCGCTACGAGTTCAGGCCGCCTATTACGCCTACCCTTACAAGACTCTTATTTTCCCCGCTTAAGTCGCACCGCCCAGGGTCAACAGGCGTTTCGTGTTCGCTCGGGGGAATCGTTAGTGGGAGGATTGGTTCTGAATCCCAAGGAAAATTTGTATTTGTTAACTCAGTGGGGATGGGGCAAGGCCCTACCGTTGGAGGCGATCCGCCTAGCCAAACTGGAGGATTTGGGAACGACGGTGATCCAATTTATGAGCAAAAACGATCACCTAGTGGGACTATTTTCGAGCCAAGGCAGCGGGGAGATTTTGATACGAACGACCCAAGACCGTTGGTTGACGCTCGCGCCCCATCAGTTTACCGAACAAGGTAAAGATGGCCCTGGCGATCGCCTGCTGGAGTTGATGCCAGAGGAGCAGGTGAACTGGGCTTGGTCGCCTAATTGTAATAATCACTTTCGTTGATTTTGGGGAACTGCGACACTGCGGCAACCTCGGATTTTTGTTGAAAACGGCTAGGGGCGAATCCTGAATCCTGTCTGCATGGATTCCTAGACTAGTTACTTGTTATCTTGTAACTCGATGAAAATAAAAGAACTCGATTGCCAATAAGTTTGAATTAACCAGTTCATTAATTGGATACTATTAAAATGACACGAAGCTCTCAATTTCAGCATTTTATGCGCCTTCTACAACGGGCTCGTCTAGCAAACTTAGTAGCAGAGAATAAGACGTTACCTATCTCGCGTTTAGTCGCTAAACAAAAAGGATTATCCGCTTTTTCCCGTCGGCGTTTTTTAAAATTAACGGGTTATGGGGCAGGAAGCGCGATCGCCGCTCCTCTGCTATCACAATGGCAAGGAGTAGGGAGTCAGAGCATACCGAAAATTGCAATTGTCGGGGGCGGTCTTGCCGGTCTTAATGCGGCCTATCATCTCAAAAAAGCAGGGTTAACGGCAACTGTTTATGAAGCCAGAAATCGTTTGGGCGGTCGTATCTTCTCAGCGACGAATATTGTTGGAGAAAATTTGGTGGTGGATTTAGGCGGTGCCTTTATTAACAGCGACCATGACGATCTACTAGCTCTGATCAAAGCATTTGACCTAACCCTCTTTGACCTCGACCTAGAGGCTCAGTCTTCTCCTATCCCAGAAACGCTCTTTTTTTTGGAAGGTAGGCCATGGTCGCCTCAAGAACTGGCTGATAAATTACGACCGATCGCCGCTCAAATTGCCGAAGATGCAAGGCTTGTAGATAGTAATTTTGACCGCTATACCCCCGAACTCGATCGCCTTTCGGTGAAGGATTACCTCGATCGCCACGCTAGCAAAATGACCGGGTCTGTGATCCGAACCCTCATCGAAGCGTCAATTCGTACTGAGTATGGTGTTGAACCTGAACAATCGTCGGCGTTACAACTCCTCTTCCTTTTGCCAACGGTTGAGGGAGAACAGATTGATCTATTGAGTGAAAGTGACGAACGGTATCTCGTTGTGGGAGGGAGCAGTCGCCTTATTGATGGGCTAGAAACGGCGTTGGCAGAGCAAATCCAATTGAAGATGCGCCTAACTCAGATCGAAAACCAGGGCGAAAAGTTCAAGCTTTACTTTGCCGGAAGAGCACCGATTGAGGCAGATTGGGTGATTTTGGCGATGCCCAGTCCGATTTTGAGAAACCTCAATTTAAACGTTAAAATTCCCGCTAAATTACGTCGTTTTATCAATGAAGTATCCTTGGGCTCTAATGAAAAGCTGATTGCTGGATTTAACAAAAAAATTTGGCTACAGGCTCAAGGTTTCTCCGAAGATGCCTGGACAGACCTGGGCTTTGCTGGGGCATGGGTTGAGACCAAGCGTCAACCCGAACAATCAACCGGCGCCCTGACGTTTTTCTTTGGAGGGCGGGAAGTTGCCCCCGTCCAGACTGAATCGGCCGCTTTTCAAGGAAATCAGGTGTTGAAACAGTTGGAAACGGCGATCGCCCAAGCTCAAACCGCCTCCAATGGTCACTTTACCCGGACTCAATGGACAAAGGATCGGCTGACCCAAGGAAGTTATACCAATTTTCAGCCGGGACAATTTACGGAATTTAGCGACTGCCGATACCTCGATGGATCTGATCCCGACAAACGTCAGGAAGTGCGCTCTGGCAACCTTATTTTTGCGGGGGAGCAATTCAGCGACGAGTTCTATGGCTACATGAATGGCGCGGCTCAGACGGGACGACTGGCGGCGGCTATTATTCTACGGGAACAGAATCTGAAGAAGAGTTGAAAACGGCGATCGCCTAATATTGCGTGAGGGAATACCAAGAGTGAGATTCAACAATAGAAAACGAGGGAGGTGGTGACTGAGTTTTTGGGGGTGTTAAGCTTTACCAAAGGGTTTCGACGTAGGGATAATTCAAGATTTTTTCGTCACAGGTAATCAGTGGGATATTATACCGTCGGGCGATCGCCACTAAGATTCTGTCGGCAGGGTCTTTATGAAAGTCTCCAGGCAGATTAGTACTATGGATTGCATCGAGAGGTGAAAGGGGTTCGATGACTGTGCCAGGTTGTTGTTGGGCTAGCTCAAACCATTCGTGAATGGGTAAAGGAAGTTGCAGTTTATTGAGGCTTTGTTTGGTGGCAATTTCCCAGACAGAAATGCTGGAAATAAAAATACTGTTGTTGTTTTCAGCTTCAGTAATAATGCTTTGGGCTGGGGGGGATAATTGCTCAGGGTCATGGAGTAGCCATAGCCAGGTGTGGGTATCAAGGAGAATCATTCTGTTAATGCCTCCCACAGTTCTGGCATGGGATCATCAAAATGATCGCTAATCGTGATGGGTAAACCGCGCAGGGGATAGGTTTTCTCTGGGGTTATTTTTGGGGCCGTGGTATCTTTTTGAATAGCATTTAGAAGGGTTTGAACGAGTTGCCATTTGTCTTGGGTTGGTAATTTTAAGATTTGGGATTGAATGTCTTGTAGGGTCATGATGATCGTTGTATAGGTTGAGGGGTTGCTTTTTCAATATACTCGGCAATCGCCTAATATTGCGCGAGGGAAAATTTTTTGTGGGTTTTTAATTACGAATTGCGAATTAGGAATTACGATTTAGGTTTTCTTTGGTTGTTTTTTGAATGGTTCCAATGATTTTACAGAGTTCTTCGGCATCGGGATCAATACTCTGGAATTCTTTTTCTATTAAGTAGTCGGTATCTTTTAATAGACGTAACCAGTAGGCGGTTTCGCGGGGTTCTTTGTAGGCAATGGAAAGTTTTGCAATAAAGTCAGCTTTTGATTGACCTCCGATCGCTTCTTCTACGTTTGCACCGATGCTTCTGCCTGATCGTAATATTTGTTTAGACAGGACATATTCTTTTTTCGTGTTTATCAAATATTGATAAAGTTTCACTATCCGAACTGCAAAAGCATAACTTTTTCGTTGTACTAAATTATCGGATTTCATGGGAGAATTAAAAATTACGAATGGAGAATTACGAATGAGGAAAGTAAAATGAAAATGTTTTTTATAAGTTTTTAATTAAAAATTTCATAATTGTTAATTTGTAATTCGTAATTAATAATTGATAATTATCCCTCTCCCCAAATTCGGTTAAGGGTGGTTTGAATCTTTTTTTGGAAACGGGTAATCAGTTCACGGTTAGCATTAACAAGACTCTGCTCGACTTCGATTTCTTTTACTATAGCTTTTTGGATTTCGGGAGGTGGAACTGGAATTGAATACTCTTTTAAAACTTGAGCACTTAAATTACTTTGATTCCCGCCACGAGCTTCGCTAATTCGCCTCAAATCTTCATATAAAGATTGAAGAATGCTAAATAAATATTTAGGAACTAAAGAATTATCTTTGATCTGAAAAGCTGCACAAGCTTGATTTATGGCAGCATCAATACCTAGAATAGCAACTCTTCCTCTAGTCACACCTTGCCCATACATTGCCATTAATACTGTTCCCTTTGGTACTACCCATGTAGATGAATTTTTCAAACCTTCCAGGGTAATAAATTCATTGGCTTGGTAAATGACTTCATAATTGATTAATGTTGTTGTAACCCAAGGAATATCTCCATTCCAGAACGAATCATTTGAGCGATCTGGCGTAGCACCTGATTTGATTACGCATAATTTATCAAGTTCCATCATTTTCCAATCGGGATCAATGGGAATATGGGGCCGATAGTTATCAATAACGGCTTTGGCTCCGTCAATAACTTTTTGGTAGCTTTCTATCTCTGCGACGATTTCCTGCTGGATGGCGATCGGGGGTAGAGGAATTTTGAAGTTTTCTACATAGTCTCTCGGTACACGCTGCAATCCTCCTGTACCCGTCATTTGAGCGACTGCAGTATCTCTAAAAAATGGATGGGTTATGCAAAAATAAAGAAATTCAGGAAGCACCTGTTCTGAGCTTCGTAATACATAAAACTCACTAGAACCGAATCCGATCCCATTAATTAACCTTTTTGCAATACCAGCTTTTCCATTCTCAAAGCACGGTGTAACTTTAGCAAAGAGAACATCATTATCTTCAAAATAGGTATAACTTGATGTCACTTCTGAAAGTAGCTTTTCTGAAATAGGTTGAAATATCATTTGATGCTCGTTAATATCCGCCATTGGTACAAATGAGACGCAGGTATTAGGGCTAATCTCTGATAATTGATTCTTGCGGGGATTAATAGTGCAAATATCACTAATTTTAACTAAAGGAAAAATATTACTGTTTGGTACGCTTTTTCGATACCTTTCCCCACTAAAATTAAAATCCCCATTCGCCGCAATCTTCTCCTTCGGCACAACCAAAACCGACGGATTACTTACCCCAAAATCCTCAGAAAGCACATCCTCCCCATTCGTAATTCCTAACTCGTAATTCCTAAATTCTTCCAACACACTCGGCAAATCATCACCCAAAACTGCTCGCCGTTGCGCCC
Source organism: Synechocystis sp. (assembly GCA_041750255.1). Taxonomy (GTDB): domain Bacteria; phylum Cyanobacteriota; class Cyanobacteriia; order Cyanobacteriales; family Microcystaceae; genus Synechocystis. Next base: position 8,453 of record JBGSZT010000142.1, on the reverse strand, counting down.
CTAATCCAAACCCATCATTTTCTACTTTAAAAAAAGCAATAGTATTTGATTTTTTTGCCAAAACCTTATCTAAAATAAGAATCGAAGTCTTCACCCCAGAATAGGGATTAAACACCCCCGCAGGCAACGAAATAACCGCCACCAAACTATCCTTTAATAACGTCTTGCGTAAATCCTTATAAGCCGTTTGACTCTGGAAAATAATCCCCTCTGGCACAATAATCCCAGCGCGGCCCGTTGGCGTAAGATGTTCCGCAATATAGTCCACAAACAAGACTTCGCTCCGTTTCGCCTTAATCGTAAAACGCTTATGGGGCTTAATTCCCCCCTTCGGAGACATAAACGGCGGATTAGCAAGAATCAGATCAGCAAACTCATTCCAACGATCTTCTGAAGTTAACGTATCGTATTCCGCAATAGATGGAGCAGTAAAACCGTGAAGATAGAGATTCACCAACGATAACCGCACCATATCAGGCGAAATATCATAACCCTGAAAGTTTTTAGCCAGTTCCCCCTTCTCATCAGGAGTTAAGGTACTAATATTATTAGCATCCTGATTATTCCGTAAAATATGCTTATAGGCAGAAATCAAAAAACCCGCCGTTCCACAAGCAGGATCAAGAATCACCTCACCCTTTTGGGGGCGCATAATCTCCACCATAAAATCAATAATATGGCGCGGAGTACGAAATTGTCCCGCATCACCTTGGGAACCTAAAACCGACAGTAAATATTCAAAAGCATCCCCTAACTGTTCCGAATGATCATAACTAAATTCATTGATAATTTTGAGAAAACTTTTAAGGGTTTCAGGGTCACGATAGGGTAAATAAGCATTTTTGAAAATATCCCGAAACAAAATGGGAATACCATCATTTTGGGGCATGGTGCTGATCCCTTTACCGTAGAGATCAATCAAGTCAAAACCGTTCACACTCGGACTCATTAACCGCGCCCAACCATACTTCGCAAACTCACCTGTAAAAAATTGGCGATCGCCTCCCAACTCCGCCGCCTCTGCATCCATATCATCCATGAACTTGTAGATAAGGGCGATCGTGATCTGTTCAACCTGGGATTTAGGATCGGGAACTTTCCCCAGCAAAATATCACGGGCGGTATCAATACGGCGTTTGGTATCTGTGTCTAACATTTGAATTAAGAATTAAGAATTAGAAATTATGAGACGGTTAAAGTCGCTTACAGAAATGATAATAGTGTCTAGGATTTTTTGAGCCTCTGTAAAATCTTTATCTCCTGTAATTAAAAAATTAGCTGACCCGGTGATCGCGCACGTTAAGAATTTTACATCCTTTTGATCATGGGGAAAATCAAGCTCTATCTCCACATCAATACAGATAGTTCGTAAATCAAAGAGCATCAACCATTTTTCAATAATATCTGGTGGTAACTTAAATTTTGGACGACGAATCACTGCCTTATATTCTGTCAAAATCTCCGATGAAACTAGCCACTGAAAATCGTCTTGTTCAGCAATAAACAAAATTATTCGCTCAGGGGTACGATCCTTGAGAATGGCAGATATAACAATATTCGTATCAATAATAACCTTCATAAACCTTGACGATAGGCTTCAATTTCCGCACTGATTTCATCCTCAGAAATTGCTTGTACCTGGGGTAAAGCTTGGGTATCTTTAAAGAGTTTGTGCAAATCAAAGGATAAAGGTAACTTTTGGGGACTCGCTTTCAGAACAATAACCCTGACTTCCTGCCCCTCAAATTGAGTTTTGATAGAATCAGGAATTTGGATTTTGCCATTAACGACAATTGTTTTAAATTCTTCAGCAAGCATGATTTTTTCCTCTATTAAACAATATCATTAATGATAACCGTAATTCCCAACTCGTAGCTCGTAATTCATCATTCTAAGCCGTGAATTTTTCTAAGGTAATATAATTTTTAACATAAGTTGGGATTAAACTACGATATTTCTCTGGGACAGCCTTTAAATCGCGGGTCAAAAAAAACGCATTAGTTGCCAGTTCAGCATAATTTTTAGTTTCAATAATTCGGCGAATATTACCATTAGTAACATAGGCTTTGAAATAATTTTTAATCGCAGGGATAGCCTCTATTTCTTCAGGCTTATTAATCCGCTACAAATTTTGAAAACTCTTCTTCTAGTAATTCGTCCTTTGATTTAAAATGGGGGATTAGACCAAAGATTTTTTCTAAAATCTCCCGTAACTCTAAACGGCGATCGACCGACGCGGCTTTCCGAAGCTTTTCCAGTGTATAGAATTCATTAGGGTCATTAAAAAATTTGCGATTTACATAATCAATCACTTGCTCCCACTGGCTAGACTCCACTGCCTGCACAACCATCACATCTTCACGAATCGTTTTCTCAAATTTTTCATAAAACTGACGATCAATCTTCATCCTTTCAACGCCGATCACCTCCTCCTTAATGCTGGCTAAAATGTCAGCCCCAAGATGCTCGTAGCTGGCAATTCCTCCTATTTCACCACCACCATCACCCGTATTTTTAGGGTTATCTTTTTTGAGTTGAGGTAATGTAAGCACTTGATCATAATCAAATTCTTCCTCAAAATATTCACAATTTGCAAAAAAGTCAAATAATTTAAAGGTTGTTTTCTCTGGTTGCCTAACCCCTTCTCGAATCTCTGAGTCAAAGAGTTGATCTAAAAAATTATGCTTGCGTATTCCACGCCCCTTAATTTCAATAAAATCTGTTGGTGAAAAAATAGGTCTAAATAGCCCTAAATTGAGTAAGTCTGGGCAATCATAACCTGTGGTCATCATTCCTACTATCACACAAACCCGCGCTTTGCTGGTTCTATAAGTTGGTATGAAATTAGCAGAACCAAGTAAGTTATTGTTTACAAAATTGGTGGTAAATTTTTGAGCATCAGGAATTTGAGATGTAACCTGTACAGCAAAATCTGATTTATATTTGCCAGGAAACATTTTATCCGCTATTTTATTTAAAATTTGAACTAACTCAATGGCATGGGACTGACTAACAGCAAAAATAATAGACTTGCCTATTTCTCCACTAATCGGATCACGTAGGGCATTTTCTAAAAACGTTTTACAAAAAAGCTGATTCGTCGAGGGAGAAAAAAAGCGTTTCTGAAATTGGCGTAACTTAAACGACTCTTGCTGATCATTACCTTCCTCGTCCTTACACTCTACAATAAAACCGTCTTTCGATAAAAGCTGAGTTGTCACCTCCGTTCGTGCATCTATCACCGTAGGGTTAATTAAATAACCATCTCTGACACCATCTAGTAGGGAATAACAAAAAGTTGGCTGACCATCATCACACCCAAATGTGCGGTAGGTATCCAACATCAAACGCCGCTCAAATTCACGGGGGTCTTTCCCTCTTGACTTATCTTTATCAAAACTTTTCAAATAATCACGGGGAGTTGCAGTTAATCCCAATTTATAGCCAATAAAGTAATCAAAAACAGCACGGGCATTTCCCCCAATCGAGCGATGAGCTTCATCAGAAATCACCAAATCAAAATCAGTGGGTGAAAATCTTTGCTGGTATTTATTATTAATTAGTAATGATTGAACCGTCGTAACCATAATTTCTGCGTATCGCTAATCATTCCGATTTTCTTTATAAATAAGTGTTTTATAATCATTAGAAAGAACCTTGTCAAAAGCCTTTTTAGCCTGGTCCTCTAGTTCTACGCGATCTACTAAAAAAAGAACTCTTTGAGCATTACCTGTCCGCAAAAAAAGTTTAATAACTGCCGCTGAAGTTAGGGTTTTTCCTGTCCCCGTTGCCATCTCGAACAAAAAACGATTCTTGTTTTGGCTGACAGCACTTTGCAAATTTACTAAAGCTTGTTTTTGATAGGCTCTCAAAAAACGTAAGCCATTGGCATTAATGAAATTCAGCCGTTCTGATTCTTTTTTCCAAGCCGCTTCTGTTTGATAGTGAGGAACTTGGGTTAAAACCACATAATCATCGTTAATAACTTCCTTCATCAGGTGATCGCGGTCAGGAGCCGTTTTCTGGTAACCCATCACTGAGCTAGGGGTGGGAAATGTTGCGATCATTTCAGGGTTTCCCCGCTCCAAGTCCCAAAAATAATGTAAGTCACCATTGGAAAGCATCACAAACCGACATTTCTGAGATTTCGCATACTTTCTAGCTTGTTCCTTGCCAATTAAAGGATGTTTTGTTTCAGCCTTGGCTTCAAGAACAATAAAAGGAAAACCTTTTTCATTTAGTAATAAAAAATCAATGAAGCCCTTACTGTTTTTTTCAAAATTCTCTCCCAACTCATCTAGAGCGGTTGATGTAATCTGAACTGTCGGCTCAAGACATATATTTGCAGGCTTATCCCCTTCAGCAAAAAAATGCCAACCCGCTGCTTCAAGGAGTTTGTTGATTTTAATTCGAGCTGTAGCTTCCTTATCAGACATTTCTCTTTTTTCGATGACTTAATTTCTTAATCTGGCGATGCCAAGGCCACGCCTAATTCTTTCTTTTTAAAACAGCTAACCGTTTATCAGACTCATCCTCTCCACCAGGTGCAGCCTTTCACTATCTCACACATAGGAGGCAATCAAGCAGATGCCTTTCATTGGGGGTGAAAGAAAACCCAGGCTGGAATTTCAGATCTAAGCATAGGGACAAACGAAAATACTGTCAAATCACATAATTTTACACAGATCTGGGCTTTTCTGGGGTATGGGTTGAGACTAAGCGTCAACCGGAACAAGCAACCGGCGCACTGACGTTTTTCTTTGGAGCGCGGGAAGTTGACCCTGTCCAAACTGAATCGGCCGCTTTTCAAGGAAATCAGGTGTTGAAAAAGCCGAAGACTCGGTTGATTAGAACTGCTTCTTGCAGTAGCAATTTGCCGAGACCCGGTTCTTGTATTGCCATAATTCAACGCTCAGCCTATCAACAAGGCAGTATTTACGCCAGCAGTGGAGTAATTAAGGGTTACAGCGGATTCTAGAACGAGGAGATACAATCGATGATAAGAAGTTTTTAAGGAATATGCCCCCACTTCAGCCCCATGAGACCCCGGCTCTGACTAATTACGCTATCTTGAAGCAAACCCAGCGCCAGCGAGTCAGTGACGGAACTATTCTCCCCATACTCAGCAATTGTGAATCAGCAACTCGTTTGTTAGTCTTAATTTGGCCACAACTCGGAGATTTTGATAGTCTCGAATATGCTTGGTGGCTGCAACGTGAGTCCCAACGCCTTAGGGAAGGGGGAGTAATGATCCGAGCCGTTGGCATCGGCGATCGCCCGTCGGGACAAAAATTCTGTGAATATACTCACTTTCCGGCGGAATGGCTATTTGTGGATCCAGAAGCGGAATTGCACTCCTCTCTCGGGCTCTATCAAGGTCTGTCACTGAAAGTACCGAAATTTTCGCCTGTTCAGAATGCTTGGTTCAACTTAATGCTAATGTGTGCGGGAGTTGGCAGTCCAGGGACGTTAGCTGAAGTATTCCGTGGATATTGGGGCGATCGCCGAGCTAATCAGTTAATTGAGGAAGAGGAGATTATCCATGCCAACCCTTTACCTCCTTTCAAAGGTTCCTTCTTCAATCTTGCAGGCGGGAAAGGGTTTCAGCGACCCTTTGAATTGGCTACCTTGCGGTTGCGAAATATGACGGAGGTGCTGAGTCATTGGAAAACCTACGTGCCAGATGGGACTTATCTGACCCAGAGAGGTGGGACTTTCCTGTTCAACGCCCAGGGAGAATTGCTCTACGAACACCGAGATCAAGGAATTTTGGGCTTTGCCGCTAATATGAGTCGTCCTTTATCATTTCTTTAAATAAGTGAGTTTAATGCTAACAACACAAGTCAACCCCTACCTTGATGGCAATTTTGCCCCGGTGCGTGAAGAAATCACCGCTGAAACACTGCCAGTCATTGGTGAATTACCCCCAGACTTATCAGGGATGTTCCTGCGTAATGGTCCTAACCCCCAATGGTCACCTATCGGCCAGTATCATTGGTTTGATGGGGATGGAATGATACACGGTGTCAAGATTCACAATGGTCAAGCCAGTTATCTGAATCGCTATGTACGCACGCGAGGATGGCAAATCGAACATGAGGCAGGGAAAGCAATCTGGAGTGGTTTGCTCGAACCCCCACAACTGGATAATCCTCATGGTCCCGATAAAAATAGGGCTAACACGGCTTTAATTTGGCACGCTGGACAAATGTTGGCACTGTGGGAAGGGGGCTCGCCTCACGCCATCCAGATTCCTACATTAGAGACCACAGGCGAATATACCTATAGTGGCAAGCTGAATTCTTCTTTCACCGCCCATCCCAAGGTAGATCCGGTAACGGGTGAAATGATGTTTTTTGGTTACTCGTTCGTGCCTCCGTACCTACAATATAGTGTGGTTTCTCCTATAGGTGAACTATTGCGGACGGTCCCCATCGAGCTACCGATGGCAGTGATGATGCATGATTTTGCCATCACAGAAAACTACACTATTTTTATGGATTTACCTCTGACTTTCAGCCCGACGAGGATGCAACGGGGAGAACCGGGGTTAATGTTTGAAAGGAATAAACCCAGCCGCTTTGGGATTGTTCCCCGGCATGGTGACAACAGTAATATTCGTTGGTTTGAAAGTCCGGCTTGCTATGTCTTCCACACTCTCAATGCCTATGAAGAAGGAGACGAAGTAGTGCTGATAGCTTGCCGAATGAGTTCTACTACTGTTCTAATGCCTGAAGATACCGCCTCCGCTTCCGAAGGAAATATCCCGAAATTGCATCGCTGGCGTTTTAACCTCAACACTGGAACTGTACGAGAGGAAATGCTGGATGATGTGCCTTGCGAATTCCCCCGGGTGAACGAAAACGTCTTAGGAAGAAACAACAGGTACGGTTACTCTGGCAGAATGGCCCAGGGGTCCATGCCTTTATTTGATGGTGTAATCAAATATGACTTGAATACCGGCAATTCCCAAACCCATGAATTTGGGCAAGGATGTTATGGGGGTGAACCCGTGTTTGCTCCGCATCCCGCTAGGAAAAGTGAGGATGACGGCTGGTTGATTACCTTTGTTCACAACAGCACGGAAGGAACGTCAGAATTGGTAGTAATTAATGCCCAAGATGTCACCTCTACACCAGTAGCGCGGGTGTTAATTCCCAGACCTGTACCCTATGGCTTCCACGGTGCTTGGATTAGCGAAGCCCAGGTGAATGCGTCGCATGGGAATTAAGGATTACCAGTAGCCAAGCCATCTCATAAATGTCGATAACCTATGTTCAAAGTCAATCGAGACATTAACTAGAGGCATTTAACCCGAATTTGATATCCCTGAGTGCGTAGCAACTGAGAGAAGAAATCAGCCGTACAACCCAGGGACGAGGGAATCAAGGTAAAGACAACAAATGATCGCTATTTGATCCCCATTCCTACCTCTTGGGTATCGGAGTCTCCTCCCTTCGCAAGCGCTTGGTAAGATTTCTCCAAGTCTTTGCGCTGCTTCGCTTCCTGGGATGAAAGTTTACTCTTGAGCCACTTCACTAGCCATGCATCTACAGAAAAAGAACCCGCCCCATTGATGACAAAGAACAGGAAGCAGGCCGCATAGAGAGCAGACAGCTCCAAGTAAGGGATGTTGAAGCCAGCCACCAAGACGTGATGGTACATGGCTACGCCCATGGTCACGAACAAGCCCAAGGCCGCAGGTCGAGTCAATAAACCAAAAGCGACTAAGGGAGCCCCTATCGACTCGGTGAAGGCGGCGACATAACTGAAAAAGATAGGAAAAGGAAGCCCAATGTACTCTACATAAGCATGGGCAAAGCTTTGGATATCAGACAGCTTGTCCAAGCCGTTGTGAACCATGACCACGCCGACAATGACTCTCAATATCGTCGAGGCAATCTGAGAGCCAGCGTTGAGTTCCAGATTTGGTTTCAGAACTGCTGTTAGCAGACTGATCCCCTTCAGATAAATTTTCATGTGATCTTTCTGCAATTCTTAGAAATAGTTTGGGCTTTGTTAACTACTGTAACGAAAAATTAAGAAATAAATGGGGCAACCTAGTGCTTGCCCCTGTGCATTTAGCGAGGGCAAAACATATGTGCTTTGTTCTTGAGCTGGGCTGTGTGTTTTGGGTGCTGACTTCTTGACACAAATCTTTTGACAATTCCCCAAGTCCAAGTTAAAGACCTCAACACAGGCATTATTAGTTCGCCATCAAAAAAATTGCGGACTATTACCAATACTATGCGGTGAATCAACGCCACAGCCAAGGATGGCGATCACCTGCTGGAGTTGATGCCAGAGGAGCAGGGGACTGAACAGAATTTTGTGTAAGGGGAGTAAAATCCAATCAAAACGAGGAAACCCCTTATGGTCCGCAAAAAACAAGAACCAAATCGCGTCGATACCTTACTAGACGAGTTGCTGGAAGAGCATCAAACCCCGGAAGA
>JBGSZT010000141.1:0-18259 GCA_041750255.1 Synechocystis sp. | reverse complement strand
CTGGTAGAGCTCCATAATAGTCCTGGCTGAAGTGATTTATATCAGCCAGTTTCGGACATCTTGGGCCGCTTCGGTCACGGCATGTCCGTTTTCCTTCTCTTCATCCCGCTAGTCCACCGAGAACTTCCCACTGTCCAGTTCGATAATATTTTCCAAAAAAAAGCCGCCCTAGTCTAGCCCACCACCTGGAGTTTGGAGCCTTGACTGGTCTTGTCCACCTCGATCCGCTGTTGGAAGGATTCTTTGAATTGGGGCATATGGGTCACGGTGAGAATACAGGCAAAATCAGCGGCGATCGCATTAATGGCGGCGATTAAGCGAGCACAGCCTTCGGCATCTTGGGTTCCAAAGCCTTCGTCAATAATGAGGAGTTGTAGAGCCGTGCCCGCCCGCTGGGCCAAGAGTTTTGCCAGGGCCAAACGAATGGAAAAATTAATGCGAAAGGCCTCTCCGCCGGAATAGGTTTCGTAGGGGCGAGTACCCTGGGCATCGGCAATGAGGATATCGAGGGTATCGATCATTTTAATGCCCTTACGCTTGGAGCCACTTTTGCTCGCTTTTTGGGTCACAAATTGGATATGAAATTGATTGCCGGTTAAACGGGCTAAAATCTGATTGGTTTCCGCTTCAAGTTGCGGCAAAATATTTTCAATCATCAAGGCCTGAATACCATTTTTACCGAAGGCTTGGGCTAATTCTTTATGGATACGTTCTTGTTTTTTGACTTGTTTTAATTGTTCTTCTATATCCATCGCTTCACGTTTGAGGCTGTCGAGTTGATGGAGGTGTTGATCATAGCCACCTTTGCGGGCTAGGCACTCATCTAAGCTCTGCCTGCGTTGTTGGATACTGGCTTCGAGGCGAGTAATCGTGTCGTCATAATCCTGGAATTGCTCGATTTGAGCCTGGATTTTGTCGATTTCTTGGCTAATCTCCGCCTTTTGCAACTGGCGATCGCCAATTAATGAATCATAGTGGGCCAACCGGGCTTCTAATTGAGGATAGAGTTCCTGGGCTTGCTGGAGAGATTGATACTGGAGTTGCCAAGGTTGTTGGTCACGGAGTTGGCCCAAAAGGTGCTGATGGCGAGAGCGGTCATAACCCAACGCTTGAATTTGCTCTTGAATGGCTTGAAGAGCGCGGCTCAGGTCAGAATCCGTTGCTAGGGACTTTTGAGTCGCGGTTAACTCAGTCAAGCGAGCTAATAATTGGGGACACTCCTGGTCATAGCTCTGGCATTTTCGTAGGGCATCCTTGAGGGTTGCTTGTTTGATTTCACTTTTGCGCCAGCGGTCTACTTCTGCCCTTGCTAACGCATGGGTTTGTTCGTCATAACTTAGCCGAGCCAGGTCTTCCTCTAGCACCAATAATTCTGCCTGGAGTTCTGGCGCATAGCTCCTTTGGGCTAGGCTGGTTTCTAATTGTTGAATATCTTGGCGGAGGGATTGCAATTGCTCGTGAACTTCGCCACTTTGTTCAAGTTGAGATTCTAGCAAACCGTACTGTTGTTGGAGTTTTTCTAGCCCTTCTAATTCTTTTTTGATCTCGCCGTACTCCGTTCGTAGGACCTGGAGTTCTCGCCCCGCCACCGAAATTTGTTCTTTCAGTAACCAAATTTGATCCTGCAATCCCTTTTGTTGGTCTTGGGTTTTTTGGAGTACCTGCTGATGGTAATATCCATCTAAATGCTGTTCACAGAGGGGACAGAGGGCATCGGGGACATCCAGCAAGGTTAATTTTTGTGATAAGTCTTCTAATTGCTTTTCGCACAGTCGTTGATGTTCCTGGAGTCGTTCTTGAAAATGCCTCCGCTCCTGTCCTTTTTCTTCAACTCGTTTTTGATAATTTTGACGCTTTTTCAAGCTTTGAATTTGCTGATCAATGGTTCTAAAATCTTGGCGTTGTTGGGGAATTTGCTCGATTTGTTGCTGTAATTCCTGGGCTAATAATTGTCGTTGTTCTAACTTGGCCTGCTGTTGGGCGGCTACTCGGTCTAAGGCCGTTTGCAAATTTTGACAGCGTTGCATCAAGGGAGAGACTTGATGTTGGAGCTGGTCTAAGGTTTGTAACTGTTGACTGGCCCGCTGGAGTTGCTCTAACCCCGCCTTAATCTCGCCTTCTTGACTAAGAATTGGCTGGAGTTCCCGGCGCTGTTGGTCAAGGTAGTCTAAGCGCAATTGGGCTTGTTCGAGCTGGCGTTGCAGATCATTTTCCTGCTGACGAAGTTGGCTTTTGAGGTCTTGATAGGTTTGTTGTGCCTCTTGATCCGCTTGAAATTGAGCCGAAAGTTGCACTTCTGCTTGCTGGAGTTGCAAAAATTGTTGATAGTGCTGGGTAATGGTCTCTGCTTGGGCTAGGGTTTGGGCTAATTGCGACAGCGTTATTTGGCTATCTTGGCATTCTTTCTCTAGGCGTTTAGATTCTTGATTGACCGTGTCTAATTGCGACTTTTGCCACGTTAATTGTTGTTGACAACTACGGCGTTGATTTTGACTAATTTGTAATTGTTGGAGCTGGGTTTCCGCTAAACTTTGTTCTTGTTGGAGACTCTCGATTTCTTTGATTAATGCTTCTCGAAGAAGCCTGATTTCTTGACTTTGTTCGAGCCTCGCCTGTAAACTTTGCCAGGTGCCTTCTAACAATTCTGCTTTGATTTTTTCTCGCTTAGAAATATCCTTGGCCTTTTCTGCTAACACTTCGTATTGGTCTAGTTTAAGTAGATCAGCGAGGATCTGTTTACGATCGCCAGGGCCCCGCAACATAAATTCATCGGCTCGACCCTGACGGAGATAGGCTGAATTAGTAAAGGTATCGTAGTCTAGTTTTAAGGTTGCAATAATTACGTCTTGGGTCGCTCGTAGACCCTTAGCCGATAGGGAGCGAAACCCAAGGCTATCCTCGACCTGAAAATCCAAGCCGCTACTTTTACCCCGGGACCGACTGCGGATAATTTTGTAGGTTTGCTGATTACTGACAAATTTAAAATCAACGCGGACAAAATCACTGCCGGTATGTAAAATTTCATCATCACTACTGGCCCGACTTTTCCCCCAAATAACCCAGGTAATCGCTTCTAGCAGAGATGATTTTCCGGCACCATTGGCTCCACAAATACAAGCCGTATGTAAGCCACGAAAATCTAAACTAGCCTCTTGGTAGCTTAGGAAATTTTTTAGGGTTAGATGCAAAGGGATCATATCATCAGGTTCAACTAACCCAACCGCAGGAATGAGAACATTTGACTAAGATCATCCACGGGAGCCGGTAACATTTCTCCCCGAAAATCTAGAATTTGTACCAATATCAAATAGGCGATCGCCAGTAGGACAGAGATAGCCCCCGTGATAATCGCCACAATTTTGCCTGAATCCATAGCCCTATTCCTGCATTGATTGTGTCCCTATCATAGAAGATGTCTGGCTTCCTTGTCTCGTAAGGGATGGAGTCATTCACCCCAACTTCCTGGGTTTTGCCGATCTCCTCCCAGCCGAATGAGAAATATAGTCAATAATATTGCAATTTATTTGCAATAAAGGTATGATTTATTTTCAAGATACAACCAGAGCGATGGGTGATCGCCCTGTCAGTTTTTTTTTGTTATCATCATTTACCAATTCTCAAAAAATGCAGAAACCCTTTTCTCGGCGACTTCTCTTCACGGCGGCGATCACCGCCATAGTAGGCTCAGGCTTGCAATTAGTAGATATTCACGCCCTCGTTGCCCAGGGCAAAGAAGTCAACATCTATTCTTCTCGTCACTACAACACCGATAAGCAACTCTACAACGAATTCACTCGCCAAACAGGAATTAAGGTCAACGTCATTGAAGGGGAACCTGACCCACTAATTGTTCGCATTAAAAGTGAAGGTAAAAATAGCCCAGCAGACGTTTTTCTCACCGCTGATGCGGGTCGGCTATGGCGAGCACAGCAAGAAGGTCTTTTTACACCGGCAAATTCCAAGACCTTAACCTCCAAAATTCCGGGATATTTGCGCGATCCCCAGGGGAACTGGTTTGGATTTAGCAAACGAGCCAGGGTGATTGTTTTTAATAAAAGCAAAGTCAAGCCTAACCAAGTCAAGACCTATGACGACTTGACCAAACCCCAGTGGAAAGGCAAAGTCATTACCCGCACCTCTGGCAATATTTACAATGAATCTCTCGCGGCTTGGATGATTGCAACCAAGGGAGAACAGGCCACCGCAAATTGGAGCCAAGGACTTGTTGCCAACTTTGCACGCAAACCCGAAGGCAATGATCGTGCCCAAATTGAAGCCGTCGCCGCTGGCAAGGCCGATCTAGCCATTGTGAATACCTATTATCTGGCGAGCTATGCCAAGGATAAGGACCCCAAAAAACGAGCTATTTTTGACCAAGTTGGAGTAATTTTTCCCAATCAAGCGACCGGGGGAACCCACATCAATGTGAGTGGTGGTGGTCTGATTAAAACGGCTCCCAACAAAGAAGCAGGGATTAAGTTTCTAGAATATTTAGCCAGTCCTAAAGCACAAACCTTCTTTGCCCAAGCAAATAGTGAATACCCCGTCGTCGCAGGAATTCCCCTTGATCCGGTGGTATCCAAAATGGGAACCTTCAAAGAAAGTAAAACAAACGTCGCCAAATTTGGCCCCAATTTAGCTAAAGGCTTGCAAATCATGACCAGAGCTGGCTGGAAATAATCGGTGCGATGGGAGAAAACAAACGTTCGTCAGGCTTATAGCTATAAACTCAAAGTCCCCCTTCTACCTTCCCAAGGAGGGTCTAGGGGGATAAACTGAGTCACAGGAAATGAGGAAGTGGTCACAGAATGAGCATAAACTTATTCTCATGCCAATAGTTAGGATTTCTAGCTCTCTTCTATCAGAGAGGGAGAGATAGAAAAGAAAAAGAGGAGTTGGAATATGTACGAGTAATACGAAGTAATCACGATGTATGGTTACCAGAAGGGCAAAGGGTAAGAGCGAACAGATGGAGAGAATTTGATAGAAAGTTCTCAACCGGAGAGTCAAAAACCCGATATGCGAGAGAGATTATTTATGGGAAAAGAGGAGAGAAGAGACATTGGCAGGTCACAGACGACAAAGAGAAACTGCCTATCGATTCAACATACTTCATCATGACAAGATTGCGAGGGATAACATATAAAGAGGTAGGAAATTTATATGGAATACGGAACTGGGTAGAGTATGGATTAAAGCAAATTAAGAATGAATTAGGCTGGGCAGATTTTAGAATGATGGACTATAGCAGAATAGAGAGATGGTGGGAAATAGTAATGAGTGCCTATTTGATGATAAATCTTCAGATAGAGAAACATCCGTGGTGGGATAAGGGACAAGGGTGAAAAAATATACTCAATAACATGAGGTTAATAATTCAGCCATTATCATGCTACTTTGATTTAGTAAAACCCTGGCTGACAGTAATTTATAGCCCTGAACTATTGAAGAGTTTCTGTCACTGTTTTACGAAGTTAAAGAAAGCAATAATCTCTTGGGGCGAGCGAATGTTGTGTCCTAATTATCATCTTATTTCAACCTAGACTGATAGAAAAGCGATAATCACTCTTGAATCAGCGTTAGCTCAACGGTGGGGCTAGTTTGATTTCCTCGCCTAGCGGCGGCTTGGATCAAATAGCGAACTCCCCGCGACATATTATTGGGCGGCGGAATTTGGAGTTGAAAATTTCCTTGATTATCGGCTCGCACCGTTTGATTAATTAAGATGCCACTGGCTAAGTCCAAAAATCCACCCAATACGGGCAAAGAAGAGGTTACCCGGATCGAAACCTCGGCATTGGCTTGGGTTTGTCCCCGTAACGTGAAGCCGCGAGTGGTGATACGGTCCTCATTTTGATGGCTGGTAAACTGAGGGCGCAGGGTATTTGGGTTTTCTGGTTCGGGGCTAGGACGAGGATTGGAGGAATTACCGCCAGCTCCGCCGCGAGATTGAAACACCACCGGCTCAGATGCCGCACGAAAAACCACTTGATTTTGCCGTTGCAAACGACCAATAATAATGCCTTCTTCGAGTCGGTCTTGATTTCTGACGTTGAGGCTAGCCACATAAACCCCGGCCGAGACTTCTTGTACCGGCAAAGACCGCACATTATTACCATCTTCAATTAAGAAAATCTCTACTTGGGCCCGTGGAGTTCCGGTCATCGTTACCGAAAAAGTGGTTCCGGCTCTGAGCGGTTGTTTCGCAGCATTGTGTGTTAATGATTTAATCACTAACTTGCCTGAATTAGCGGGCGATCGTTGAACTATTATTTGCCGATGGGGATTGATATCCTGAGCCCGAAGCGATGGAGCCATTGTTAAGGTCAGTCCCAGGGTTGCTACTACCAGGGGAGCAAAACGTGCATAGGGAGACCTTCTTGATGTTGAGTTTGCTTTGATCATGAAGCTCCGTAGTCTAGTTTTTTACATTATCGTCCCAAATCGTTGACATTAGTTAAACGAGAAGTCGAAAAGCGATTCATCCAATTTTCCAGATAAGCCCGATTCGCTTCGGCTTCTTCTGAATTAGAGGTATTGAGCGGATAGGGAGCTAAACCTTGAATTGCTGCTGTCGTCACACAAAACATCGATTTTTGGAAGCTTTCACAAATTTTGACCAATAAATCTTCTTCTTGGCGCAAACCCTGCTGATATAAATGATGCAGATAATCGGGCAAATAGTGGCGCATATCCTGCATTAGTAAGGTCGGTGGAATGCCGGCTCCTCCGGTGGGTAGGGGGTCTGCGTAGAGGGCGCCGTAAGTAAACATGCTCTGATCGTAGGGGATTTGATAGGCTTGGGCGTTGTAGGACACGGTTCCCATGAAAGGCGTCCCCCGGAAGAAAACCGCCTCGACATAGGGGACGCCGGTATCCATCAAAAAGGTGAGCCCGGCCTGCGCGGGTAATATGTCATAGGTCGTATCCTTGACCTTGACCTGATACACAATCGGTTTTGCGGCATCGGCCACCAATCCATCCAGAATGTGCTGTACGACATCAGGAATTGATTGAATTTCATGGCGATCGTAACGGTCGGATAGACTCAAAAATATATCCGCCATCACCCGCCAAAATTGACCCAAGGCAGAATAATAGGTCATCATCCGCAGTTGTTCAGGCAAAAAGTCAGGAAAAATACGATGCAAGAGCTGAATCAAGGGATTTGCTTTGATTTTTGCCTTGATTAATATTTCGGCAGAATCCTTAAAGGCAGGACTATCGAGATAGTCGTCGAGCTTGCCCCCTCCATGCCACATCATGGTTTTCATGCAATATTCTGCATATTCATAGTTAATGCGGTCATGCCACCAGTGTTTGAGCAATTTAGCCCACGTCACTTCGCCATCAAAGTATTTGAAAAAGGGAAATAATTCTAGGCATTGATGTTCTGAAACATAAATTAAGTTGCGGGAGTAGGCATCTAACACCACCCCATAGCTCTTGAGGATACCAACGACTTCCAACACATTGGTCGGGGAATCGGCGAGTAAGGCATCCCCCCGTTCTAGACGATGAACATAGTCGGCGAGGGGATGGCTAGATGGAGCTAGAGTCAGGTTGGGCATGGAAGTTAAAGTCGTTGAAACAGAAATAAAAACTGATGGTTTAGATGAACCGCAGAGTTAGGGACGATGCAGGGCAATCACATCCGGTTGTCCCGTCAGAAGTACTGCCGTCTGAGGTTCACTCCATTTGGTCAGCCAGGCCGGTTGGACACCAAACAAAATAATCAATAAAGCTAAGGCGATCGCCGGTAGACGTTCTTGCCAAAAGACACGGGGAATAGCGGCTAATTCGGGGGTTAGACGACCAAAAAAGACACGATTCACCATCAAGAGGAAGTAAACAGCGGTTAAGCCACTGCCAATTAAACAAAGCAAGGTCTGGATAGTAAATAGAGGAAAACTGCCCCGAAAGACCAAAAATTCAGCAATAAAGCCGACTAAGCCCGGAATTCCCGCACTGGCCATCACGCCTAAAATCATTAAACTACCAATGACGGGCAAGCCCCGTTCGGGGGTCAGTAGTCCTTGTAGTTTATCCACATCTCGAGTGCCGGTTTTTTTATAAACCACCCCCACCAACAAAAACAACATGGCCGAAATAAGTCCATGGCTCACCATTTGCGCCGATGCCGCCGTTAAGCTCAGGCGAGTGGTGGCCGCCGCCGCTAGGAGCACGTAGGACATGTGGGCAATGGAGGAGTAGGCAACCACTTTTTTCATATCTTTTTGGGCGATCGCACAGGAGGCTCCATAGAGCGCACTGATGGCGGCGAGGGTTGCTAGCCAGGGCGCTACGGTGATCCAAGCATCCAGATAAAGCCCAATGCCAAACCGAAGCAATCCGTAGGTTCCTAATTTTAGTAGGACACCGGCAAGCAGAACCGACACCGGGGTGGAGGCTTCGACGTGGGCATCGGGAAGCCAGGTATGGAAGGGGAAAATCGGAATTTTAATTCCTAATCCCAGTAGCAAGGGTAAGAGTAGTAGCAATTGTGAGCTTAGGGACAGGGCTTGGGAGCGAGCCGGGTCGTAGTCAAAGCTGGAGGATTGGGTCAGCCAAACCCAGCCTAAAAAAGAAGCCAGGACCAAAAATCCAGATAGAGCCGTGTAGAGCAAAAACTTCATGGCCGCATAGCCCCGGCGATCGCCGCCCCAAATGGCAATTAAAAAATAGAGAGGAATAATTTCTAATTCATAAAATAGAAAAAATAAAATTAGGTCCTGAGCCAAAAAAGCCCCCGCGACACCACCGCTCAGAATCAGAAGTAAGGAAAAATAAAACCGGGGTCGGGGTAACGAGTCACTACTGCTATAGACAGCAATGAAGGTCAACAAACTATTGAGGCAAAGCAGGGGAAAGGATAAACCATCGACCCCAAGGTGATAACGAAGTCCCAGGCTGGGGAGCCAAGACAGGTTTTCGACAAATTGCATCTGAGCATTACCCAGATCAAATTGAAGCCCTAAAACCACCGTAAGTACAAATAAAGAAGCCGTAATGGCCAGAGCCAATAGACGAGTGCGACCCGATTCCGGTGGATTGGGCGCAAGGGCTACCAGTAATGCACCCAAAATAGGTCCCCAAATTAAAGCGCTGAGCATAATAGGTTTAGGAGTCTCCTCGTCAAAATAAAGTCCATCGGTTGAATATTAAAAAAAGTCAATTAGGCGAGGGCTTGAAACCAGCTTGACCAAAACTGAGTAATAATTGCCCATTGTCCACTAAAAGAAAGCCAGAGCAACAAACCCATGCCCACTACAATCGTCAGGACATAAAATTGTGATTGCCCGGAAACATTGTATTTCAAGGCATTGCCACTAAAGACCGTCACTAGACTGACCAAATTTACCGCCCCGTCAATGACATAGCGGTCAAACCAATTGCTAAAACGGGCAATGTTGCTCACCGCCGCCACAATTGTCACAGCGTAAATACGGTCTAGATAAAAATCGTAGGCAAAGAGGTCTTGAAAAAAACGCAGGGGGAGCTGAGTCGAGCGGGACCAGTCTCGACGCGCAGGCAGGGCTAACCCTAAGACTCCCCCCACAATTCCCGATGAAATGAGTAATGGCAAGGCCCAGGTAGTCAGGTTAGAGGTAGAAAGTTGAAAGATGACAGGATTCGGTGAGAGCCAAAAGGGCCAACCAATGACGGGTAGAGGTACAAGCAGAGTAAGTGAGATCAGGCTAACCATTGGGACTGCCATGGGCCAAGGTATTTCTGGGGTGCGTCGGGTCTTGCTTTGGGGTTTCCCCAAAAAGATGAGGCGAAAGACGCGGGTGAAATTCAGCGCCGCCATCAAATTGACAAAACAGAGTAGAGCGCAGAGTGCCCAATTCACCTTCCAAGAGCCGTCAAACCAACGTTGCCAAGACCAAAACATGCCCAGGGGAGACAAGCATAAAAGACCTAGGGCACCGACGATAAATGAGATGGTAGTCACGGGCATCCGAGACCAAATCCCCCCCATTTCCGTAATGTTTTGATTGTTAGTGGTCAAAATGATAGAGCCAGCACTCATAAAGAGCAACGCCTTGGCAATGGCATGGCTAAAGAGAATTAAAAAAGCAACGTCCACATGGCCCAATCCCACTGCCACAAAGACCAGACCCAAATAGGCGCTGGTGGAATGGGAAAGGGTTCGTTTGATATCAATTTGAGCCAGGGCAATAAAAGAAGTCAAGACAGCGGTGGTTGTTCCAATCACAGTTAAAGTATTGGAGACCAACGGAGACAGGGTAAAAACCGGCTGTAGCTTAATTAAAACGTAGGCTCCGGCGGAAACCACAATGGAATTTCTCATAATACCGGCGGGATTGGGCCCTTCCATGGCTTCATCGAGCCAGAGATTGAGGGGAAATTGGGCACATTTGCCGGTCGGTCCCGCAATTAAGGATAAACCCAAGAGTGTGGCGGTCAGGGGCAAAATTGGAGACGTATTAGCCCAGGTTTCCAACTGAGAAAAGGTTAAGCCTTCTCCGTAACTAGACAATGCCACCAATCCCATTAGTAAAATAATATCGCCCACCCGTTTGGTCAAAAATGCGTCCCGCGCGGCGGTGACAACCAGGGGTTGAGCGTACCAGAATCCCACTAATAAATAGGTCGAGAGTGTCAGCATTTCCAGCAATGCATAGCTTAAAAATAATGAATCACTCAGGGCAATGCCCCCTAGGGCCGCTTCAAAAAAGCCCAATAGTCCGTAGAAGCGAGCTAAGGACCAGTCTTTTTCCATATAGCCTAAGGCATAGAGTTGACAAAGGAAACTAATGCCGGTAACGACTTCTAAGGCGCCAATGCTGACGGGAGATATCTGAATGGTGAGGGCTAGGTTGAGGTCAGCAACCTGGAGCCAATTTAAGACAATTTGCTGGGTAGGACGATGCCACACGGCTTGAAAGGCGATCGCCCCATGAATGACGGACAAAAAAGTTAATATAATATTAATGTATGCCGCTGGGCGGGGACCCGTTTGCTTGATTAATCGAAATGACCAAGGAAGCGTTAAAATTGCGCCAATTAAGCTATAGAAAGGAATAAACCAACTGTTTTCAAGCAGTAAATCTGTCATTTAAGTCTGTATTGCCAAGTATCCCATTCATCCAAATTCTACGCTACAGTAGCTTACCTCTCTTGACAAGGCTTCTGATCCCCGCGAGCTTCCGCTTGTCTCCAAGGGTTGAGATTTCTCGACGAATTCTTCCTTCACCATGGATTTTTCCAGTGGTCTCGATGGCAGAGTCAATACTAAGACCTTTTGTTCCTCAGGCTTTCGTGCCAAATTTTTGTGCCTGAATCTCTGAAAACGCCTGCGCGATGGTTTTTCTCTACTGTTTTGCCGGGACTGAGCTGAGTATTCGCCCCGCTTTATCTTAAGAATCGCTTTACAAAACGTAAAGATATGTTTAGAATTATTAAGGAACAAGACTCTTGTAATACCCTTCTATCGTAACTATTGTTAAGAAGTTTTCGCTTCCCTAGGAGCTTTTGATTGATTCTAGGTTTGCCTAGCCACCAAGCCTCTCCCCTCCGCCTCGTTACAAAACTTTTCCTGCGCCTTGCCTTCTTGCCCATAGTTTTGACCTGAGACCTAAACTTTTACTCTAACTTCCGTCATGAAGACTGCGAAAAACACGCCTGACCCCGTCCGAGCCTATCTCCGAGAAATTGGCCGCGTTCCTCTTTTGACCCATGAAGAAGAGATTCTCTACGCTAAACGTATCCAACGCTCTGTTGCTCTGGCGGCCATCAAGGCTGAACTGAGCGAAACCTTGGGTCAAGAGCCGACTCTGAGCCAGTGGGCAGACGCCGCCGAGGTCAGTGAGTCTGAGCTAACTCTGGCGATCGCCTCAGCGGATGCGGCCAAGCGAAAAATGGTAGAAGCAAACCTGCGCTTGGTGGTCTCCGTGGCCAAAAAGTATCTCAAACGCAACCTAGACTTGTTAGACCTAATCCAAGAAGGCACTATCGGTATGCAACGGGGAGTCGAAAAATTTGACCCCACCAAGGGCTACCGGTTCTCTACCTATGCCTACTGGTGGATTCGTCAGGCCATTACTCGGGCGATCGCCGAAAAAAGTCGTACCATTCGCCTCCCGATCCACATCACCGAAAAACTGAACAAAATCAAAAAAGCCCAGCGTCAACTATCCCAGGAAAAAGGACGAGCCGCCACCATCGGCGAATTAGCCACGGTATTAGACCTCACCCCCAAACAAGTCCGCGATTACCTAGAACGAGCCCGTCACCCACTTTCTTTAGATCTACGGGTGGGGGACAATCAAGATACAGAATTGGGTGATTTGTTAGAAGACGACGGACAACAGCCGGAAGACTTTGCCACCTATGTGTCGTTGCAGGTTGACCTAGAAACCCTAATGGCAGAACTCACCCAGCAACAACGAGACGTCCTCTCCCTGCGCTTTGGGCTCAGCGATGGCCAACCCCTCACCCTAGCCAAAATTGGCAGCCTGCTCAATATCAGCCGTGAGCGGGTACGACAAATCGAACGCGAAGCTCTGGTGAAGCTTCGCAAGCAAAAATCGGCGATTCAGGAATATTTAGCAAGCTAATCCTTGTTTCTCCCTTTTCATCTACCTCGCCCATCCAGGTAGTTTTTAGTAAAATAAACTATAATATAATAGTGATATCAACCATAAATAAGTCGGAGCAATCCTAGTGTTCACTGGTCTTTCTGCCCCTCCCCGTGCTTTTTCTCCACTGCCCAAAGACCTTATTGGTGCGATTCAAGGGCTTAAGCGAGAGCTAAACGCCGTTATTTTGGCGCACTACTACCAGGCGGCTGAAATCCAAGATATTGCTGATTATTTGGGTGATTCCCTCGGATTGTCGCAACAGGCGGCTAACACCAATGCTGATGTGATTGTGTTTGCGGGGGTTCACTTCATGGCGGAAACTGCCAAAATCCTCAATCCACACAAACTTGTACTACTGCCGGATGCTGATGCGGGATGTTCCTTGGCAGAAAGTTGTCCCCCCGCAGAGTTTGCCCAATTCAAAGCAAAGTATCCCGGTCATTTAGTTATTTCCTATATTAATTGCACGGCGGAAATTAAGGCCATGAGCGACATCATTTGTACTAGCTCCAATGCCGTTAGAATTGTCGAGCAAATCCCCCAGGAGCAGCCCATTATTTTTGCCCCAGACCGCAATTTAGGACGCTATGTCATAGAAAAAACGGGACGAAACATGGTGCTGTGGAATGGCAGTTGTATCGTCCATGAGACCTTTTCTGAGCGCAAATTAATTGACCTAACGCTCCAGTATCCCCAGGCAGAAATCATTGCCCACCCAGAATGTGAAGAATCCATTTTGCGCCATGCCGATTTTATCGGCTCGACAACGGCCCTGCTTCACTACAGCCAAAGGAGTTCTGCGGATCATTTTATTGTGGCGACGGAGCCGGGGATTCTGCATCAGATGGAAAAAGTCTCTCCTGATAAGGTTTTTATTCCTTTGCCTGGATTGGGAAATTGTGCCTGTAATCAATGCCCCTTTATGCGCCTTAATACCCTCGAAAAACTCTATTTAGCCATGAAACATCGTCAACCGGAGATTAGCCTGCCTGAAGCAACCCTCGCGGCGGCCCTCGCTCCGATTCAGCGGATGTTAGCCATGTCTTAGAAAAAAGCTGTAATCTTAAATATATTAAGATGAATACGCATTGACGAGAGTGCTTGCTACAACGCAAGTAAAACAAATATATGGCTAGTGCCACGGAAGTTAAGGAATACCTTGCCTATTGGTTCCAATTGGGGAAATCGGTTGTCTACCCCAAGGGTCCAGAGTTCGTCTGTCCCCAGCCAATTTTCCATGGCGATGCCTACTCCTCTGAGTTTGAAGCGAGTTGGGAAAGGATTTTGGCCAGCAAAGAAGACTGCTACCTCCAGGGCACCGACCAAAGTTTGCGAGAACTTCTGACCTCTGAGTGGGAATTAATTCGTTGTGCTCGCTGTACTCTGCCGATCCCGACGAGTCGAGTTTATCCTCCTTCTTGCCTTTGTCCTTGTACTGATTTATCATCCTGGCCGAATTTAGAATTGCCCTTTCCCCGGCTACCGATCAAGAACCTGGGTCATCTACAGCGGGTCAAAGACCGTCTTCAACTCCAGGATCAAAGAGAACTAGGTTGAAATTAGCACGGTTTGCCATGCGGCCTTTGTTTTTGCGAAAAACTGATGATCCGACCAAGGTTCGGATCTGGAGTGATATTCTTTTTCGCTGGCGAGGCTCGGTGATTCCGGCGATCGCCCGTCGGGTGACGATCTGTGTGCTGTTTTCTGCCATTGTCAGCTTAAGTGATTGGTGGGGGCAAGAGTTTTCAATTCCACTACAAGATAGCATTGTGCCGGGGATCGTTCTGGGGTTACTGCTGGTCTTTAGAACCAATACCGCCTACGAACGCTTTTGGGAAGGTCGCAAAGCCTGGGGAAGCTTGGTGAATACCATTCGTAATCTTTCCCGCGTTATTTGGGTCTCGGTGGCGGAGAATAACTCCACGGACAGAGCCGAAAAAATTGCTGTTCTCAGACTGTTGGTGGCCTTCGCTATCTGCACTAAACAACATTTACGCTCAGAGGCCCTAGGCTTAGATGTTGAAAAACTCATGCCGTTTCAGGATTACCAAAAGTTAAAAACAATCAACAATCCCCCCTTAGAAATTGCAATTTGGGTGAGCGGTTATTTACAACGTCAGTATAGTAAAAAAACGATTAATCCCTATCAGTTGCCCTCGATGTTTAAGCTAGTGGATACGATGGTGGATACCATGGGCAGTTGTGAGCGCATCCTCAAAACACCGATTCCTTTGGCCTACGCGATCCACCTGCGTCAACTCATTTTTTTGTATTGTTTTATCACGCCCTTCCAGTTAGTTCATACGCTACATTTGGTTACCCCCTTTGTGGTGGCGGTGATCGCCTTCACGGTGTTTGGCATTGAAGAAATTGGGGTGGAGATCGAAAATCCCTTTGGCCACGATGCTAACGACTTGCCCCTAGATCATATTTGCCGAACAATGCAGATTAATCTCGAAGATTTAATCGGGGTTCCCGAAAGGGAGCATCATTTTACTAATATAGATAGCTAGATTGGACGGGGATCCTTAAATCAGGATCAACCCCTCTGTACGGCAAAGAGTTTGCTAGGCTAGAGTTTAAACGATTAATGGCGATCGCCAAACGAGGAGATTTCACCCATGGCTTCCAGTGATTTTAGAGACTACTATGAAATTTTAGGGGTCAGTAAAACTGCCACAGAGGATGAAATCAAGAAAACATTCCGCAAACTGGCTCTAAAGTATCATCCTGACCGCAATCCCAACGATAAAGCGGCGGAGGAAAAATTTAAGCAGGTAAGTGAAGCCTACGAAGTCCTCTCCGACCCCGAAAAACGCAAGAAATACGACCAATTTGGTAAATATTGGCAACAGGCGGGGCAAGGACAAGCCCCCGGTGGCGGCTATCCGGGTAATGTCAATGTCGATTTTGGCGGCTTTGATTTTAGCCAGTACGGTAATTTTGACGAATTTATTAATGAATTGTTGGGGCGATTTGGCAGTCAGGGCACCAGTGCTAACTATGGCTATCGCACCAGTCCCCCCGGTGGATTTAGTGATTTTGGGGGCTTTGGCACCCAAGCTCCCGCGGGCGATCGAGAAGCGACTCTAAAATTAACCTTTGCCGAGGCTCTGCGGGGGGTGCAAAAACGTCTCAACTTGGGCAATGAAACCATTGATGTGCGGATTCCGGCGGGGGCAAAAAAAGGAAGCCGGGTGCGGGTCAAAGGCAAAGGACAAACAAATACCTACGGCCAACGGGGCGATTTATACTTGCAGGTGGAGCTAGAGCCTCATCCCTTTTTCCAATTTGAAGGCGATAATCTGCTCTGCGAAGTGCCGATCACACCGGATGAAGCGGTGCTGGGGGCCTCCATTGAGATTCCCACCCCCGATGGATTGGTGACGATGAAAGTCCCGGCGGGCGTTCGTTCTGGGCAATCCCTACGCTTGCGGGGCAAAGGTTGGCCCCTGCCCAAGGATGGTCGCGGTGACCAGTTAGTCCGTTTGGTAATCGAAACGCCCAAACACCTGACGACGGAAGAGCGGGAATATTATGAAAAAATCCGCGCTCTGCGCCAGGGTAATCCTCGACAATCCTTGGAACGCTACGCCCAGATCAGTTAAAAATTCCTTGGTACTTACATTGAAAATTGTTTTTTTTGGTACGCCAGATTTTGCTGTCCCGACCCTGACTCACCTCCTAGCTGACCCTAAATTTGAAGTGTTGGCGGTGGTGACCCAACCGGATAAGCGCCGAGCCCGCGGCAATCAACTGATTCCCTCTCCCGTGAAGCAGGTTGCTATCGCCCATAATCTTCCCTGCTGGCAACCGGCTCGCCTCAAAAAATGTGCTGAAACCCTGGCTCATTTGCGCCAAAGTCAGGCCGATGCCTTTGTGGTGGTGGCTTACGGTCAACTGCTATCGCCGGAGATTTTGGCCATGCCACGCCTGGGTTGTATTAATGTCCATGGTTCATTACTTCCTCGCTATCGAGGGGCCGCGCCCTTGCAATGGAGTTTGTACCATGGAGAAGCGGAAACCGGCGTGACGACGATGCTAATGGATGAAGGAATGGATACGGGCCCGATGTTACTCAAAACGGTGATTCCCCTCACGCTCCAAGACCAAGTAGTTCAGATCGGCGATCGCCTGGCGGTGTTGGGAGCCAAGTTACTCAAAGAAACCTTACTCAAACTAGAAGCGGGAAGCATTACTCCGATTCCCCAAAAGACCGAGGAAGCGACCTACGCTCCCCTACTACAAAAATCTGACTTTGCTTTGGATTGGAGCCGTTCGGCCCTAGAGATCCATAATCAGGTGCGGGGGTTTTATCCCCATTGTTTTGCCAACTTCCGCAACCAACCGCTGAAAATTTTGAGCACTCTCCCCCTGGAAGCCGTTAATTTACAACTAAACCCCGAGTTTCAACCGTTGATCGCCCAATGCTCGGGTCTGGAATCCGGTCATAGTGAATTGGGTGAAATTGTGGCGATTGCCAAAAATTTTGGCCCGGTCATCCAAACGAGAACAGGGTTATTGTTACTCCAGTCGGTGCAACCGAGCGGTAAACGAGTCCAATCCGGGTGGGATTTTGTCAATGGGAACCGATTGACTGTCGGGGAACGACTGGTTTAGCAGAATTATTCGAGACAAAGTTCGTCCTTAAAAAGTTAAAATTTAACTCTCGTAACTAGGTATAAAAATTTAGTCTAGTGAAAAAATCGGAACCCAAAAAGTCCCGTCTGTAAGTATAGTTGCCCTTTCTAGCATTGAAGGTAAAACAACACAGAAGCAGAACGTGCAACGACGAAGAGGGAGCGGCACATCAATCTTTAATGCCATTGCCACTTTGCCAGAATGCAATGCCGACCCATAGAAATGATCCGTCCCTTTGTCATATTGTTATAACGCTTCTCTATGATGCAATGCTCACTCATGATAAAAATGTTTTAATGTACCACAATGCTATGATACTCTTCTATGATGTGATGCGGCGCTTGAAGCTGGAAATGCCGGCGATCGCCAGTTTAAGGCGGGCTTCTTCTAGGAGGAGGTCTAGGACAATGAATGATAAAGTTCTGGAATGTTTGACAATATCTGTAAATTTCTAGCAGAAACCTTCTCCGAGGACTACGCCACTTGGCTGCTGGGGAAATCCCTCTCCCTGACAACACTCAGTCCGAAGGAACTGTCATTGGAGCCAATTCGGGCTGATTCCTTAATTCTGGAACAATCCGAGGACATGGTTTTGCACCTGGAATTTCAGACATAACCGGATGAGACCATGGGCTTTCGCATGTTGGACTATCGTGTGAGGGTACATCGGCGTTTCCCCCACAAAACCATGCACCAAGTGGTGATTATTTACAGTCTCGTTAGATACTTTCTCAAAATTCTTAGTGACTCCGGCTTCATTTAGATGCGTCGCCCCTGTTCCCCAGTGGAACTGATTCAGTTACCTCTACTGCGTAAGGTTTCTGGCTAGATGTGAAGGTTTTTACACGTATCTCGGCACGGGGTTATATTTCTGGAGTTTGGACTAACCGGGTAGAAAACGGCAGTCCGTGCAAGGCACTAACTGCCGTAAAGTCAATGAAAAAGTAATGCACATTGACCCTATGATTTTCGAGCAGTTGAGCCAATTCCGCCAGAGCATGTATGAACAA
>JBGSZT010000140.1:0-23938 GCA_041750255.1 Synechocystis sp. | reverse complement strand
AGTTGGAGCTCGGGTAAAGCTTTCTGGTGCCCGTTGGAATCGAGAGAATGTTCCTCGTATTTTGCGTCTCCGTTGCGCTTATCTCAATCGATCCCCCGTCTTGAGTCTCAAAGTACTATCTTAACTGGGATGCACCCGATTTCATGCACGTCAATGCCCCGTTCTCGAAATAGTTTAACGGCGGCGGGTCGCACTTGGTATTCAACAAATTCTCCTAAACGATTACCGAGTTGCCCAAGTTCTTGGTTAAGACGTTGGCTTTGTTCTTTGAGGAGGCGTTCGGTTTCTTGGAAACGGCGATCGGTCTCTTGAAAGCGACGTTCGGTTTCTTTTTGGGCTTGGGCGAGTTCGCCGAGGAGTTGCCAGACTTCTTGGGGGGTGGTGGCCATGGGAGGGGAAACGAGGGGAAAGCTCTATTTTAGCTCTGGGTTAGTAAGGATGTTGGGGTATTGTCAAGCTAGCAGGTAAGGGCTAGGGTCGCCAGGTTTTGCCGAGTTTGGCAATGAGGCCATGGTAAAAGCCGAGGCAGGAGGCCCAGAGTTTTAGGTTTTTTTGGTCGGGTTTGTAGATTATTTTTTGCCCGAATTATTGAAGATTTGGTCTAAGAATAATGTAAATATTGATCGGGAGAGATGATTTTTAATCCGGCAGGACAAATAAAGTCTCTAGGATTAAATGTCAACAAGTGAGTAATGCCATGGGATTGCATAACGGCAATTAATCGGATGTCATGAGTTCGTTTTCCTTTGATTTCGTAAAGGGCGACTAATTTTAACCAGTTCTCTAGTATTTGAGCATTTTCTTCGAGCACAATAAATCTGGACAAAAATTGACTGATTTGCTCCATTGTTCTTTGAAAAGTCCAACCAAATCCATTAACGTCAGTGGGACGGGTGGCAACTACCCAAAATTCGACTAAAATTTGTAGGGTTAAACAACACTGATTACCTTGGATCAGTAGTTGATAAATGGCATCTCTTGCTAGGGGATGTTGTAATGCGTTGAGATCACTTGCTCGTAGTAAAATATTGGTATCCAATAAATACTTAGTGATAAATGGTCTCACGGCTCATGGCTTCACCTGGTAATCCGGGGGTATCTTGAGGTTGATTTTGCATAAATTTTAGCCATTCATTAGCCTTCTGGATGGGATCATTCCCTTCTGCTAATTTTTCTGATGGAGTGATAAGGGATTGGGTGAATAGTAGGACTTTCTGTTGTTGGATGGCGGGGAGTTGACGGAAGGTTTTAACAAGGGTTTTTTCAATATCCATGACTAGGCAGGGAAGGGGACAATTCTATTTTAGTTCTGGGTTAGGCGAGGATGCTGGGGGAGTGAAGTAATGGCAGGAAGGGGTTAGAGTCGCCAAGTTTTGCCGAGCTTACTGATCGCCCCATGGTAAAAGCCGAGGCAGGATGCCCAGATTTTAATGAGTTTCTGATTGGGCTTTTATTCAGGTGAGGTAAGCATTTCACCAAATCAATGCGGGTCTATGCTTCTAAAAACAGATAAACTCTATCTGTTGTCCAGGTTGCAACACCGGAGCCGAAGAAGTCA
This sequence comes from Synechocystis sp., assembly GCA_041750255.1. Lineage (GTDB taxonomy): Bacteria > Cyanobacteriota > Cyanobacteriia > Cyanobacteriales > Microcystaceae > Synechocystis. The sequence goes on along the minus strand of JBGSZT010000140.1, from coordinate 22,380 downwards.
GTATCTTCTGTCCAGATTTGGCAGTCTAGGGAACTTTTTGTCCCAGAACGGCACGGATGAGAATATTGACATCTAATACCAAGTACTTCTGTTTGTTCTTCATCGAGAACGTTGTCCTTCTCGTAATTCCCGAAATTCTTGAACGAGTTGATCTTCGCTGATTTCCTGTTGATTTAAGAGGCTGTCTAGGGTTTGGGAGGCTTTTTGAAGAGATAATCGGTCAGCTTCACTGGGAGTGGGGCGGGCCGGGATGTAATAGCCGATTGTTTGTCCATGTCGGGTAACGGCGAAAGGGGCTGTTTTTTCCATGTATTTACTCATATTGTTACGAAATTCCCGGATATTAATTTTCTCTAGGTTTGCCATGGTGTTGCTTATCTCATTCATTTGTGTACACAGTGTAGTTTTTTTGTGGAAAACTGCCAATCAGTAGCTCTATTTTTTATCCTGGGCCGGGCAGGGTTGATGGGGGCTAGGGTCCCCAGGTTTTGCCAATGATGCTGATCGCCGCAGTGTGCCTTCGGCATTGCCCCAGGGTAAAAATATCGGTTTATCGCCGTTATGATGGGGAAGTTTGGAGGGATCGTGAAAATTAATTTACCGTTGTTAACGCTTGATGATTCCTTTTTTGAGTATCCATTGAATAAACCAAGCCGGGGTTATCAAAATGATCAAACTAGATAATTGAAATTCTCCGGCTAGAATACATTTTATTAATTGCTGTGAATAATCTTTGATTTCTGGTTGATTGTTTTGCCATTTTGCGCCTAATAAAGTTAACTCAATGGCGCGATATTTTAAACCAACAGATTGATAAACATCAAAATATCGTTTGGCAATGCGATACCAGGCCATGGGGGTAACTTGTTGGGTGTTACTGCCCAGATGTTTTCGCCAGATATAGATGGGTTCGGGGATATAGGCATAAGTGGTTCCGGCGTGTAATGCCCGTAGCCAAAATTCTAGGTCGTGGAGATCGGTGACGCCAAATTGGTTGTCGTAGCCCTGTAATGATTCCCAGAGGGTTTTGCGGATGGGCCCGGCTCCTAGGAGTTGCCAGTTGGTACTGACAGAAAAGGGTCTTGCTTTAAGGGTTCTTGCTAAGGAAATATCGCTGGGTTTAATGCGTTGGGCTGGTTTATCGGGGTAGTCATAGCGGAGGTAGTGACCATAGACGAAACCAATTAAGGGGTGGGCAACGAAGGTATCGTGAATTAATTGCAGGGCGTTAGGGGGGAGAAGATCGTCGGCATCGAGGGGAACAAGGATTTCTCCGGTAGCGACTTCATAGCCATTGTTTCGGGCGACGGAGGGGCCACCGTTTTCTGTTCGCCAGATGAGGGTGATGTCGGGGTCGTTTTCTAGGTCGCGGCAAACTTGGTTGGTGGCTGGGTCTGGGGATTTGTCGTTAATAATGATGATTTGGTGAGGTTTTAGGGTTTGGTCTTTGATGCTTTTGACGGCTTCATAGATCAGTTTACCTTCTCGAAAGCTGGTGATAATCACGCTCACCAAACTCATGTAACTAATTTGATTTTCAATTGGTTTCATACATGTACGATGCTTAAGGATAAAAAGAAAAAAATCTTCGCCTTATCTTAATAGGAATAAATCTTAAAACGGTAATTAGTAATAATGAAATATATTTCTTTAAAAACATAATAATTCCCCAATATTGATAAGCTTCCCAGTTCAGAACTAGCCAGACCCGCCAACTGAGTCCCGAATTTGGGTTAAATGCTAATTTTAAAAGTTGAAGGGGGTCTCCGTGTCCTAATAGCCAATCATGAGGATAAAGAGGCGAATTAGAAGAAATGTCATAAATATTATATCTGCCATCTACATATAAGCTATAACCTGCTTTTATCGCCCTAATTAGATATAAAGAGTCACCGCCATAATGGGGGGTAACGTTAGGATTAGGATAGCCTATGTCATCAATAAGAGAACGAGGAAAACATACAATGTTGCCACTTAGTAAGTCACAAGGAAGAATTTCGTTTGAGATTGCTTGATGAAAACGGTAACCTTGCCAGGTTTTTATTTTTCCACCAAACAATATGTTATGAGGAGAGTTTTTGTTAATTCCTTGTCCACCAATAATACCTTTGAAATGGTTATTGGCAAAGCTCAGAAGAGCATTTATCATTCTTGAAGGAACATTGCAGTCGTCGTTGAGCCAAATGATGTAGTCTGCGTTTTGTTGATGGGCGTATTCCATGCCAAGTTTCATGGCTCCTGTCCACCAGAGGTTGCCGTCTCCCGGAAGAATGATGACATTGGGGTATTGTTCGGTAATGGCTTGGCTGGTGCCATCGGTGGATCCGTCATCAACAATAACAATTTGGTATTGTTCTAGATCACCATTATTTTTGAGGGTTTCCAGACACATCAACGTTATCGCTTTGCGATTATGAACAGGAATAATAATGTAAATATTTTCCTTATCCATGTTTATGATTCCCAATTAATTGTCAGGCAATAATTTTGTAACAGAATCCAGTATTAAACTAGCTATGTTCAAAGCCTCTTCTGCTTCATATTTTTTTGGCTCGATAGTGTCACTAGGATAGCGAAATTCTGTTGCATAGGGTGTAAGCGTATCAGCGCCATCCTTTAAGTCTTGGAAACTGGCTTCAGATTGACAGCATAAATCTATCAAGACATCCAAATCATGGGTTTTTCTGAAGACTATGTTTTGATAGGTTAAATACGCTTTTAGTGATTTCTCAGCAGATTGTTGACAATGATACACGACAGCATCGAGTAAGGATTCTTCGTTCTTAAAAAGCACCCAAGCAACTTTTAAATCTCTCTGGCTTTTTATTAACCATTGCTGAACTTCTTCGTAGTTGGGATTATCCATACAAAACCTTACCTTCCAGCAATGCTTGATTGATGAAGGAGGTAGTTACTTGCGCTTTGCGGTCAACTTCGGCACGGGTCATCACCAAGATATCTTTAGGCACACCAATACCTCGCAAAACTTTGTGGGCTTGGCGAGATCGCCGATATCGAGGCTGATCAGAATCAGAGACAATGATGAGTAAGTCAATGTCACTATCGTCATTGGGTTCTCCATAGGCATGGGAGCCGAATAATATGATTTGTTCTGGATCCAGGGTTGCAACAAGTTTTTGTGTGATTTGCTCTAATAACTCGGTAGTTAGTTGTTTCATGGGATGTTTCCTTAGCTGAGAATGATTTATGGGGTAAAGTTTTGTCTGTTGCAGCGCAGTCGGCGATCGCCAGCGATGATATTGAAAATAATTGGGCTAAATAGAGAAATCATCTATCAAATTCAAACTCGTTGCTCGGTTTCTGTGATAAGTTTTTGTCGCTCCAGGGAACCATAATAGCAGTAATTCTTCCCAGTCTAATGTCTCCTGACAAATAACTTTAGATTGTAGATTTTTGTACAATATTATGCGCTATTGTTCTGTATTTTTCCATGTTCGACTAATTGTCTCAAATTCATCGAATAATCTAAACATTTTCATAATATAACTTTCAACAGTCCATTGATTTACTTTTTGTTTTCCTTTGTTTGTTAAATTATTCCTTAGATCGTTGTCCATCTTAAGCTTATAAATTGTGTCAGCTAGTTGAAGTTGATCTTTAGGATTTACTAACAATGCTGAGTCACCCAACTGTTCTTGACTACCAGGAACGTCTGCTGCAATAACAGGACATCCTAACTCAAAAGCCTCTAATGGGGGCAAGTTATCCGGGCCAAAAAAGCTCATAAAAACAAGGGCAAAAGCATTTTTATATAAGGTAATCAATGTCTTGGTGGGTACAAAACCCAAGAAATGTATTTGATGAAGCAAACCAAGTTCTTGACTTTTTGCTTGAATGTAATTCAAGTTTCCTTTATCAGATCCAACAAAAACTATTGGCATGGCAATCTTATATTCTTCTTTAAGTATTTTTGCCGCCAATAAAATGACAATGTGGTTTTTATGTGGCCAAAATTGTGCGGGGTAAAATAAATAGTTTTCATGAATATTCAGTTCATCTAAAATTTGCTTTTCTTCTAATGGCAATAATCCTTTATTAATTTCAGGCTTGGGAAAAGGAAAAACTTTGATTCTTTCTGGATCAGTCCCATAAAAACATTGAATTTCTTGTTTACCTCTTTCTGTTCCTGTAATTATATAGCTCGCTTTGGATAAAGAGTGTTGATACTGGTTTTCCCGCCGCTCCCATTCCCTACCATGACTAACTTCTGGAAAATAAGGTTGAAGCCGATGCTGTAAATCCCATACTGTCAATATAAAAGGCTTATTTATAACTGGGCAACTGGGTGTAAACGACCAAATAATGTCAATATCATCTTGATCAATAAAACTATCTAATGCAATCTCAAATTCACTTCTATTAGTAGGATTATTTTGCCCATATAGAATTCTTTTGACTAGACTTTTTGCTAAATACAGAATCAGGAATTTTGTTTTTTTAAAAAAATCTAGCTTAGGATAGATAAATGAAATTTGCTTCTTGTCACTGTTGATAATTGTGCTTGGGGGGAGCGTATAACAGCTATAAAAGATAAATTTATGCTTGCTGTGAGTTGTGAATCGCATGATTCCATTTAACATTTGTTGCTCAAATGAATAGCTTCCACCGTTAGCAGGAGAATTCTCTCGGAGAATGATAGCAATTTTCATATCTAGCTAAGCTTTAATAATATAGTAGGTATTCCAGGTTTGATAACTAGGTTCATTTTTGGAAATCCATTCTTTGGTTTCTTGTATGTGCAATCTATTGGTAAGACATAATAAATTAATCTCTGGATGAAATAAGTATCGCATTTTATGGCTTTCATTTAATTCATCAATATTTCCCTTGTCTTTGTTTTTAATAAATATATGATAATTTACATCAACGAGATTATCATTGGGATACATCGTCGGTTCGGCAATTCTGGTCACTTGAATTTTTTCATCTTCTAATCGTTTAACTCTGACAGTGGGGCGATCGCTCAAGACGGCAGGGCCATACCAAACATCAAAAATAAAAATCCCCCCAGGTTTGAGATGATTTTTCACGGTGGCAAAGGTATCGAGTAAGTCTTGGTTACTGGTTTGGTAGCTGACAACATGAAATAAAGCGGTAATCACATCAAACTGTTCACCAAGGTTTATTTTTCTTAAATCTCCTTGGGAAAAACGCAGCCGATCGCCAATCGCCGTAGGCAGGGTAGAGGCCCGTTGTTGGGCTTGGGTCAACATTTCAGCACTTTGGTCAATGCCTAGGACAGAGTAACCGAGTTCAGCTAGTAGGGCGGCATGACGGCCCGTGCCACAACCCAGTTCGAGCATAGATTTAGCTTGGGGGGCATGGGTTTGAATGAGTTGATGGATAAATTGAACCTCCCCAGCATAATCCTTATCTTGATAGAGCAGATCGTAATAACGAGAATAGTTGCCAAAGATAGTCATGAAAAATGGGCAATTACAGCATTTAATATTTTCGATGATGTTGATTGGCCCAAACGATGTTAGTAAAATCGTTCACAATTTGTTTTAACTGTTGGGTAACCTGTTGAATTTGTGTATCCGTTAAGGCTAAACCGCTGGGTAGGTAAAACCCATGACGGGCTAAGGTTTCAGCTACGGGATAGGATTCCCCCATAAATAACCCCATTTTGTTAAATACCGGTTGTTGGTGCATGGGCCAGAAGAAAGGACGGGTGCCAATTTTTTTATCTCCTAACCGTTGCATGAGGGTTTTGGCATTCCAGACGGTTTCATTTTGTAGGACCAGGCCGTAAACCCAGTAAATGTTTTCAGCATAATCGGTTTGGGGCAGGGGGGTCTGTATTCCCTTAAGATTACTTAACAAGTCTGTGTAACGTTTTCCCATGGCTCGCTTGCGGTGAACAATGTCGGGTAAACGCTCTAATTGCGCCACCCCGATCGCCGCTTGGATGTTACTCAGACGATAATTCCAGCCGAGGTCATCATGGATAAACCGTTGTTGGGGTTGGAAGCAGAGGTTTCGTAGGGAGCGACAACGTTCCGCTAGCTGGGGATCATTGGTGACAATCATGCCCCCTTCCCCGGTGGTGATGTGTTTATTGGCGTAGAAGCTAAAGGTGCTGAGGGTGCCAAAACTGCCGCAGGGTTTACCTTTGTAGGTTTGGCCATGCATTTCGGCGGCGTCTTCGATAATGGCGAGATGATACTTGGCGGCGATTGCCAAGATGGGGTCAAGATCCACTGGCAGGCCATAAAGATGGACAACCATGATGGCTTTGGTACGAGACGTAATCTTGGCTTCAACTTGATCAACGGCCATGTTCCAGGTGATCGGATCACTATCGACTAAAACGGGCGTGGCCCCCTGGTGGACAATGGCGGCGGCGCAGGAAATAATGGTAAAGGTGGGCAGAATCACTTCATCACCGGGGCCAATGTCTAGGGCTTTGATGGCAATATCCAGGGCGGCGGAACCATTGGCGACGGCAATGCCTGCTTGGCGTTGGGTCAATTCTGCCATCCCGGTTTCTAGGCGTTTAACGTAGGGGCCTTCGGAGGAAATCCAACCGGTTTCGATGCAATCGGTGACGTATTTGAGTTCGTTGCCGTTGAGTAGGGGGTCGTTGACGGGGATGAAGGTCATGGTCAGGTTCCTTTAGGGTCGCCAGTCGGGGTTGAGGAGTTGTTCTAGGGACAAGCCAAAAATTAAGGCGACTCTTTGGGGATTTTGGCCGCATCACCAGTAATGCCGGTAAAGCGGGTTTTGTCCTGTTCCCCTAGGTAGGGGCCTTGTTTAACTTCGACCATTTCTAGGGGTTCTAGCACTTCAAAGCCATGGCCACCGGTAATGAGTAAGATAACGTCCCCGGCTTCCAATACGCGACTTTCGAGGTAATCCTGTTGGTCGTTGTAGAAGTCAACCCGGAGTTTGCCTTGTTTGATAAATAACACTTCCTGGGTAAAGAAGACGTCGCGGTGAACGGGGTTGTGGACATGGGCCGGGATAACCTTCCCCGCCGGGTATTTCATGTAGGCCAGTTGTTGGGACAGTTCATCGGGGGTGAAGAAGTGAATGCCGTCTTGATGGAAGCGGTGGGAGAGGATCAGGGCCAGGAGTTGGTCTTGGTGGGTGATTTGTTCAAGCATTGTTTTGGCAGTTAGGGAGTCCAGAAATTGATGTTTTTGAAAAAGGCTAGATCTTGATAGTCAATGGTCCAAACCCAGGCTTGGGTTCGTTGGGCAATTCTCAAAACTGAGGCATCTTCCAGGGTTGCAGTCCACTCAGGGTATTGAATGATTAGTTCAAAAATTTCTAAAAAGTCATTTTCAGACAGGATTTCAATGACTGTTTCTGCTCGAAGGATGGTCAGCAATTGTCGGGCGACGGCAAAGGATTGGTTAAATGCAACAAATTTGTAGACTTCAAAGACGATGGGCAAGGGGGTTAACACTTCACCAAACTCAGCGGCTAAACGAGCAAATCCTACCATTGCTAGGTCGTGGTAATCATCTTTTTGGGAAACTAAAGCGATTAATGGCCCTGCATCTAAGACTAAGCGTCTCATTGGCGATGGCTGGGATTAATGGAGGCGTCGGCGGGGGCATGGCTAACAATGCCTGCTAATTTGAGTAGTCCAGCACCGTTACGGGGACGTAGTTTCTCTTTTAATGCTATTTGTACCACACTGGAAACATTTTCTGTGGGATTTTCTTGAAGGTATTGTTTGAGTTGCTGCCAGAGATCGTCGGGGATGTAGAGGGTCTTTTTCATGGCTTTAGTTTTTTGTGTGTGATATGGGTCATACATTTAGGTTAGCATTTTCCCGCTATGGGGTGCGTCTTTTTCCTGGGGGATGACGAATTCTTCGCCAGGCTTCAAAGAATGGTGAAGATGCTAGACTGAAAACCACAAAAAGCTTGACCGGGCTAAGATTTTACTGCTCACTATTTTATATGACCTCATTTCTCTATAACCAAGATATTGTTTTGTGGGCCGAAGACACGGTGGCTAAGCTCCAGGCCAGGGATTTTGCCAATTTAGACATCGAACATTTAATTGAAGAGGTAGATGCTTTGGGAAAGAGTCAGCGCCACGCGGTTAAAAGTCTTCTGCGCCGATTACTAGAGCATTTGCTTAAACGCTGTTATGTCCCTCTACCGGAATGCTACGCCGGTTGGCAACGGGAAATCCGGAATTTTCGCAATGATCTGCAAGATATCTTGGAGGATGCCCCCAGTTTGCGTAACTTTGCTTCGGAAATTTTACCCCAATGCTATGGCAGGGCACTCCAGTCAGTGCAAGAAGACTACCCCCGGATTGCTTTTCCCAGCACTTGGCTAGAGGATTACGACCTGGAAGCCTTACTGAATGATCAATTTTGGCTGGGTTAAGACCCTGTCGGCAAAGGGGTTGTCGTTTTCTTTTATCCGGCGATCGCCATTCGGCCATCAATCCCTACCTTCTGTAACGGCGATCGGGCATTTGAGCTTCCAGCTCTTGGGCAGTTATGGTAACCAACCAAAGTCAAGGATTTGCTCATAAGTATAAGGACAAGCTTCTGGGAACGTAGTTGGTGGTAAATTTGATTTTTTAATGGCTAACTTTCGAGCCTTAGTGTAATTTTTTGCAAGAATTGCCAAGAAGTGGTTGTGAAGAACCTGGGACTCCAGCAGAGAATCAAGCTCCAACCGAAAATTATCAATTTCTTTTTCCCAGCCTTTACCTGACCAGGGGCGTTCAGTCTGCCAATACTCAAACAAAAGTAAATGAATAAGCAGACGTAACAGATAGCTTTCTACCTTATGTCGTTGTTCTCGCCCCAATTCCTCTATTTCCTCGATCAAATTAGCCCAATCAATGCCACCAAAGTCCTGCTGTTTAAGTTGTGCCAAAGTTAAATCTAACCAAGCCGGATAATCTCGTTCGTAAAGCGAGGTAAGGGTAGTTACTTGAGCCATAGAGATCTCCTATTTTGATTGCCTGCTCAGCATTCTAGCAAATCTTCAAATTAGGAATTGCCGTGACAAAGCATTCTCCCCAGTCCTTGATATAATTTAACTGGGCCGTGATGTCCATCTGTAAATTCCGGGGCAAAATCAGGACAAAATCTGGTTGCTTGTCGATGATCGCCATTCAGCCATTAATGCCCACTTTCTGTAACGGCGATCACCCTAAACCAGCGCCAGGGATAGAGAATTGTTTAGTCTGGGGCTATCGTCGTCAGTTTGAACCTTGTTGTCTAAAGATGATTATAGACTGCTTAACTCATTAATAAATTTAGTCACTGCATCATACTGATCAGGATGGTTAACATATTTTGCGAATATTTCTAGGTTTAATTCTGGCAGTAATTGACTGTGATCAACTTTAAGATATTGTTCTCCGTGAAGTGTGTAAACGGTCAATGTGGAATCCTGATAGAACCAAACTTCAGGAACACCAATGCGGCGATATATTTCGAGGATATTAATATTTCCACTGGTAATAATGACTTCAATGACCAAATCAGGAATGTCTTTCCTACTGTGAAAACTATAGGATTCATCAGGCTCTTTTCTGCCTGTTATATTTTTGTTGCCCAATGTTGCACTTCCACCACTGTAAAATCGAATATTGTTTGCTCTTAGGTAAGCATCCAACAACAAGCTAATCGTTCTTTTATAATATTCATGCTCGGTTCCTAAAATCATAATTTCTAATATGCCATCAAAATAGACAAATCTAACTCCCTCCATATCTGCAAAGCTGGTTTCAATTTGCTCAAACCTTTCCCAAGACACCCCTGGCAATACTAAATGATTAGCTATAGATTGAGACTTTTCTAATGTGAAAGCCATAGTACTCTATTTCCCTATTGATTAAATTAAGAACTAATTGACCTTATTGATTTACTCCATCCATGGAGCAATAAACTCTTGTTTAATCTCTACTGCTATTTTACCCGATTCTTTCTCAGCGGCGATCTCCTTTTGGGGGATTGATAAGGTTTTTCTGATTATTTCATCATGAAGATGATTTTTCTTGCTTGACTCAAATTAGGATTTTTCCCTTTAGTCGGCAGAATCCCGGTAACGGTCTAATCCATCAGGGGCGAGATCTTCGCCCTCGGGCCAATACAATCCTCCCAGGGGATCAATGGCAACAACAGACACAGCTTTTAACCACGGGGTTCTAACCTGAAAGCTCATTCCATTTCTCCAATAACTCGGCTTGATTATTGAGGATAAACTGGGTTCGCTATTTTGTTAGAGATGCTAAAATTAGGGTTTAATATCTTCATTTTTTCTGGGAGGATAATCATGGAAGAGTTATTAGAACTCAAAACATTGTTGACCCACGGTAATATTCCTGAAGCGTTGGTGTTGGTGGAGGAGATGACGGAGATGAGTAAGGATGACAAAATTAATAAAATTTATAGTTACGGTATTATCCTGCTTTTGCATTTAATTAAACAACAGGCAGAACAACGTACGACCCGTTCCTGGGATTTATCAGTCCGCAATGCAGTGCGTCAAATTAATCGCACTAATAAGCGACGTAAGGCAAGCGGTTATTATTTGGCACAAGTTGAGTTGGAGGAGACTTTAGCTGATGCTTACGATTCAGCACTGGATGGGGCCGCATTAGAGGCATTTGAGGGTCGTTATTCCAGTGAGGAGTTGGCCACAATGATTGATTATGATCGCCTTATGACTGATGCGTTGAATTTGATTTTAAATCAGTCTTGGGATATTTGTTGATGCTCTCGTAGGGACGCACTGTTTAGCATGATGAGTGTATGTTTTTCCTTGACGGGCAATTTCTGTCATCCAGGCTTTCACTACATAGATAACACTACCTGACTTTGGGCAGAATGTTAATCAAGACGGGATAGACGGGTAAATTATAGCGTTCTTCGGCGAGGGCGGTGTAGGCTCGCAGGCGGCGGGGTATTCTGGGGCTGTGGCTATATGATTAGCTGGATGCAGGCTACGGCCCGGGCGGCGGCGGCATAGTCGGGATCAACTAGCTCTTTGCTAGGGGTTTGTCCGGTTTGCCAAAGATTGACTACCCATTGGGCATATTCACAGTCTTCACAGGCTTGATCGGTGGTGATTTGCCAACCATTTTTATCGTATTTATAAAAGGTTTCGGTTAGGGATTGGTAGTCGCCAAAAGCTTGGATGGCTTGGGTTAGGAGTTGGCGATCAAATTGTTGAAATAGTCCATGATTTTTGTATTTGCCGTAGGGAACGCTGAGAAATAAGTTACCGCCGGGTTTCAGGACTCGCTTAAGTTCTTGGATGGCTTGTATAAAGTCTTGGGGGCGGTTTTCTTGGCCGGCTGGCTCGTTTGTGTAGTGGCTATTGTCACAGCCGATATGTTCTAGGGTGGATAGGCAAATGATCGCGTCGTAATAGTTGTTTTGGATGGGAATCTGGCGGAGGTCGTCGTAGAGGTAGGAGATTTTATGTTGGTAAAAGCAGTTTTCTTCTGGGGCAAGGGTAAGGATGTGGATTTTTTTATTTTTTAAGTGGGGTTGATTAATGATAATTTCGTGGTTGAGAATGGAACCGGCATCAAGGATGGTTTGGGCGTTTTCGGGGAGGTGGCTGAATAGCCAGGGATATTCGACACATCGTTCATCAAGTCCATAGCCAAAGTGGTTAGGAAGGGTTTGTTTTTCTGCAAAAGTAGATAATAGTTTTTCGTCTTTTAAAATACTTTTTATCAAGTCAAATTTATAGACTTGATAACCATTTGTCCAAGGAATTTTGCCAGATACGAGAAATTTTTTAACTTGATTTTGTTGATTTTTACCCAACATAAATTTTAATATGTCTAGGAATGATATTGATAATGCTTGTTTGATATTCATGGCAATTTGTTGAATATAATTTTATAAAATGTAGGGATTAGGATTATCAAGTAGTTGTTGTAGTTTTTTGTCGCTCAACATCCACCAAAGGTAAGTTAGCTTAGATCGTCCCAAGCTAGCTTTAAATTGAATATCAATAGCTTTTTTGTCTTTCTGATGATATACAAAAAATTCTATCAACCAAAATATTAAATAGCGGGCAAGAATGATTATAAACTCTTTGCTAATAGAGAAAACAGTTCTTTTTCGATTCCACCATTTTTGATACATAGTCGCGCCTCCAAGATGCCAAGCCCAGCGTTTAATATAGGATACGGTCATGCGCTCTTTGGAAATATGATGATAGGCGATTGCGCCTGGGACGTAGCCAATCAGATGATTTTCGTTAATCAATTCTTGATTAAGTCCTGATTCACCATCTCCCAGGGTTTTTGTGCCAAATAGTTCAGGATGAAAGCCTTTTGTTTCAAAAACACTTTTGCGAATTGCCATGTTACAGCCAAAGAAAAATCCTTGGTTACTTATCATGAAATATTGTGAAAGATCCATCAAGGCATATATACTAAATACTTTACTGTCGCCAATGTAGTTGGTTAACCAGTCGGGAGGAGAAACTTCCCAGTGGGGTTTTACACAACCTCCAGATGCTAGCATTTCAGGATGTTCGATAAAGACTTTTTGATAGGAAGTAAGCCAGTCAGGATCAAAGGTCAAGTCATCATCAGTGAAAACTAATAGTTCACCTGATGCTTCCTGGACACCTCGGTTGCGTGCGCCAGCATTACCACCTGATGAATGGGCAATATAGTTTATTTTTATTTTTGCAGTTTTATTAAAGTCTTTAATTTGGGTATAAATAGTTAGATCGGCTGCATTGTCAACCACAATAATTTCAAAATTACTAAACGTTTGATTTTGTAAGCTTTTAAGGGTTATTAGTAGAGATTCAAGGCGATTATATGTAGTGATAATTATAGATATATCCATGGTTTTTATTGTGTAATGTTTGGCAATTTTTTCATAAGTGAGTATAATCTTTTTTTTGCTTTTATTATTATTGTTTTTAGCGTTGCTTCTACTATCAATAATAACAAGTTTGTGCTTTGGAGAGAAGAAAGTTGTTTGCGATAGGTAGTAATTAGGTCAGCAAATCTTTTGTCGGCCAAATTAAGCTTTTGGTCTAAGAAGGTTTTTGTTCCTGAAATCAATCTAAAATTACCAAGAACTTCATTTAAATATTTAACATTTGCTATTCTGACAGATCTAAGAATAAAATCTAAATCCATGACATAATCCTCATCAATTTTATATAAACCAATATTTTCATGCAATGATTTATGATAAAAATAAGCAGATGGGTTACAAGGAAATGGATAAATAAACTCAATACCTGTCAACAGTTTAAGGAAATTAAGCTCAAAAGGACAATTAACACTAACAACATCTTCATTTTCATTTAAAATGTTGCAGTTACCACAAACAAATGAAGGTTCGGGGAGATCTACAAAAATTTCTAAGATGCGGTTGAGCGCGTTGTGTTCATAAAAATCATCCACGTTTAAAAACGATAAAATCTCTCCTCTTGCTATTTGAATAGCTTTATTCATTGCATCAGATTGTCCCTGGTCTTGTTCAGATCGCCAACGAATATGAGAATATTGTCTGGCATATTTTTTGATGATTTCTACCGTTTTGTCTGTAGATCCTCCATCAATAATTATGTGTTCAGCTTCTGGGCAATTTTGTTCGATAACATTTTTAATGCAAGATTCTATAAATTTTTCCCCATTATATACTGGTGTAATTATACTAATTTTACTGTAGACCATAAGTTTGATTTCTCATTGATTTCGGACAAAGATACCATCCATTTGTAATGCATAACCTGAAAGGGGGTCAACAAAGCCAGTTTCTATAGAAACAAGTTGAAATCCGAGTGAGTTTAAGTAGCTTATCATTGATTGAAATAACAGTTGTTCATCAAATTCATATAGAGGCGTCAAAGACATTTCAATCTCTATGGCGATAATTTTTGGAAGATTCTTAATTGCTCCTTTGATGACTTCAAGTTCATAGCCTTGTACATCGATTTTTAAATAAACTCGATTATCGTCACTAAATAGATTAGTTGCAATATTATCCAGTTGATTGATTTTGACTAACTCAACTCCTTTGTACTTGGAATACGGAGCAGCTTTCGTGTGCGCATCCAGTATTGGTAATAAGGAGCTACTTTCAGAGTTCGATGCAATATTGATTTCTGTCGTCCCTTCTTGATTACCAAGAGCTATTTGAAGACATTGCCAATTATGATCGCCGATTGTTCTTGATGCTAACTGTTCAAAAGCATCCGAAAGCGGTTCAAAGGATATTATTTTACCTTGATACCCAAAATGGCGAAGACCAACTCCATAATTACCGATATTCGCACCTACGTCAAGAACAAGATCAATAAAATTATGTTCGATGATTTTTTGTCTTCTCAGATTAACATCATCTTGAAGCTGCGACTGAATAAATATATCGTCTTTAATCAGCATGTTTTCGAATTGGTCATGGTTATAGCGATGTATATCAAATCCAAAGCTATGAAATATTTTCCGTACTATTTTTTTTATAAAAAGTAGCATTTTTAATCCTCTATGTGATTAAAAACCCAGTCCAAAAACAAATTAATATCCTCTTGGACAAATAATGCTTGAGCTTTTCTTAATTTTTCTTGACTCCAATTCCACCAAGCTATTTGCAAAAGTTGACTGATAACGTCTGGTGGGTAACGAAAACGAATGATTTTCCCTGGAACTCCACCGACGATGGCATAGTCTGGAATATCATTAACAATAACTGAACCAGCCCCGATTATCGCGCCGCTACCGATCATAACACCATTTCTAATAAAAACGCGGGAACCTATCCATACATCATTGCCAATTTGGATGGGTTTAATTTCATCGAAATGGTTTTTATTTGCAAACGATACTACACACTGCTTTAAAGTTGAATAAAATATTGGACTAGTGCTGGCAAAACGAGTTGGATGCTCTCCCAGTCCGCACATTAGTTCAGGACCAACAGAACAAAATCGTCCCAAAATAGTGTCATTAATAACACATTTAGACCCTAGGTAACTATATGCTCCAATCTTGCAATTGACAGCACAGCTTTGAGCGTACATGTAATTTGTATGCTCCGCTAAGGAACGTATGAGCTGACTACCAGATTCTATGATAGAATTTGCTCCAATAGAAGAATTATCTAAATAAACATCAGAGTCTACTCGAATATTCTCAGCTAGTGTAGAGTTGCTGATTTTACAGCGGTGATTGATATAAATTCTATCATTTAGAATAGAATCTTTTATGAGACTACGGTTGCCAATAAATACATTCTCTCCCACTTTAACTCTCCCTACTAATAAGGCACTAAAAGAAACTTGTGATTTTGGATACAAGAAAAAATACGATATTCTTTTCATTTGTTCAACTAAGCGGGTGGGAAGTGCCTCAAACATATAAATAGCGATTAAAGTTTTAAGTTATGGTCATTTCAATTAAAGACTAGACAAATAAACCCTCTCACCACAAGGCTTTTAGGTATCTTAATCGTCTCAGTCATATTGAGAATGACTATATATAAATAAGTCCTCGAATTTAATCCGAGGAAAAACATCAAGCATACCGCCTTGCGTGGCATTATAAATTTGGCAGCCTATAGATCGTGAGTATTCTTTTATTAATCTATAATGCTTCCAACGTTCATAGTACTCTCTAAACCACATTTCTGTGTCAAAAGATTTCAATACTTGCTCTTCAATTTCTTTTTGACCTTGTTTTTCTTCATAGAAGTGATGATCAGTCACTCTTGCAATATCAACTAAATAATCATGATCACATCCCAATAAGTAAATTTTTTTAAATCCCATATATATTGCCAACTGAATTGCTGAATAAATCACTGTCCTTGGAATAAAAGGGGAAGCACAAATATCCCAAACACTATCATTGAAGTAATTCTGCTCGTCCAATTCCTGACTGCTGGAATATTCAATAATATGAACTTTATTGTTGTTGTATTCAGGATAATTTCGTAAAAAATGACTTCCTGAATACTGGTATCTGTTATTTCCCAAAAAACAGTCAAAATCATTTGAGTATTTACTATACATTTTCTGAAAAAGACTTTGATATGATTCAAAAGTAATAGGGGGATGAGCTGGAGCAATAATATGATATCGGGGTTGAATCAACTCGATATCTTTATGAAGAAAAAAGTAACTAACTCCAATGCAATACTCTCCTTGTAAATATCTTAAATCTTGATTTTTGACTGATGGCCCTGTTGCCAGAATAAAACATCTTTCGCCAAGATGAATATTTTTAAATTTAGAATTTTTTTGAGATGATTTTTTAATGATGGCACATTCTAAATCATAATTTTTACTCGATAGATATTTTGAGTAAAGTGAAAGAAGAGAATTTTTTATACCAAGTGGTAAAGTCCAATATATAAGAAGTTTAATGATAGATTTTAATTTCATATTTTTAGTAACCTCTAAAAAATCGTTTCCAATTTTTCTAATGCGATCCAAAACCCCTCACCTTCATTTTTATGACCTTGCCAAATTTCAGGAATAAAAGGAGCATAAGGACAAAATTTTGCTAAATCCTCAGCGACGGCAGAAAAAATAATTTCTCCCTCTCCTATTTGTAAACCTTCTCCATCGACTCCCTTAGCGTCAGCAATATGTAGATGAGCAACATATCCACCGATTCTTTGAATAAACTGCCCCAATGATAACTTATAGTGGTTGCAGGCAAGCTGCGAATGAGAAATATCTAAACAAACTCGATAGCCATATTTCTTGCAAAATTGAGCGATATCCTCTGGTTGAACAAAAAGGTTATGATAGCGTTGTCCTCCAAAATGCCAAGGAAAGGGGGGCATCGTTTGAGGAATAATTTCTACGCCATTTTGATCTAATACAGAGAGGCTATCGTGGAGAATCTGATAACGTTTCTCTACTTCTGTTCTGGTAAAAGTTTCATTCAAAGAAAAACCACCTATATTTGTGACTATGCAAACATTTTTAGCTTTTTTAAAATAAGGTTTAAGCGATTGCGCAATGTCAATAACTCTTTGTATTTCTTCAATAGAATGCTGACGATAAGATATATCTAAAGAACATAAGTCTAGTGTATGATCTCTTGCAAAGAGTTCGGGACTATGAATTATTAAATCTAGATCATAAATTTGATCAAAATAATCACCAATATTCTCTTCTAGATCTTTATAACTTAAATGAAACTCTAATAAGTCAGGATTAGTTTGATTTAGAAGTATCTTGAAATCATGGTAGCGAACAGGAAGACCCCAAGGACGTTTGAAGTTATAGTTTTTAGCATTAATTTCTTCTAATAATAAATCACTGGGAAAAAAGAAATCCCCCTCTTTAAATTTATGCTTTGCTTTTTTACCAATTAGTTCAAATTTATGATTTGGTTGTAACCCTTTACCTGGGCTTTTAATCTCAATCATTTCTGACTCTATAGTTTCGCCTACTTCTAAATCACAGTTAATCACTAAACTTTTTGCTAAATTTTCTCGATTCATCAATTCGCCTTGAGTTAGTTGTCTTGATGATAAGCTTCCTAAAGATTCTTCGACTTGCCGAATACCTATTACCATTTCTAGAAATTCTTCGGGCAAAAGACTAATTTTATGATCATTCCCCTCCATTGTTTTATCTAGCGTAAAGTGTTTTTCAATTATTTTTGCTCCTTTTGCCACAGCCGCGAGCGCGATGTTAATACCTCTTTCATGTCCAGAATATCCAACAGGACAATTGCCAATTTCTTTCAGTTTTTCTAAATAATTCAAATTAACATCTTTAAAAGGAGCAGGATAGGTAGAATTACAGTGCAACAAAATATAAATTGCACCCATTTTATTCAATAATGCCACCGCTTCTTTGATTTCTGCCTCGGTTGACATTCCTGTAGAACACAGTAAAGGCTTTTTTGTTTTAGCAAGAGCTATCAGTAAATCATGATTTGTTAAATCAGCAGAAGCAATTTTATACGCTTCCATTCCATAATTTTCTAATAAATTTAAACTGTTTTGATCCCAAGGAGTGCACAATGGAAGAAGGTCTTTTGATTTACAGTAATCAAAGGCTAAAAACATTTCTTCTGGTGTTAATTGAAAACGAGATAATAAATCTAATGTATATTGAGAACCTAAGTCTTCTCTGGCATCATTAGAATTACCTGAATTGTAATAAAGAGAAGAAAGATCGCGCATTTGAAACTTGGCGCAATTTGCCCCGACTCTAATAGCTTCATCGATTAACTTTTTAGCGAACTCAAGATTTCCGTTATGATTATTTCCAATTTCCGCAATGATAAAGGTAGGCGAATTATTATCAATGGTGTATTTCCCGATCTGTATTGCGGTGGAATGTTGTCTGGCGATCGCGATTAAACGCCCATAGGTATCTAATAAAGGGATAAATTCGACTTTTTCGGAAAAATAAGACTCGATCAAACTTGGCTCATCATCAATACCAGCAAATTTAAAGTTTTTATTTGAGGCGACGGAAACAGATTGATTCAGATCAATATCGTCTTGACTCACTAGCCAACGGCGAAAGTCTCCATCGGTTAAAATTCCTTCTAATCGACCATTTTCAGAAACAGAAAAGACAATACGACTTTTATTATCGCTGATCTTTTTAAGGGCATTAAGAAGGCTGTCCTCTGAAAAAACAATATATCGGTTAATACTGCGATCAATTAACATAATGAATCAATTTTTAATAATATAGGATGGTGTCATACAAAAAGGAAACTTTTGGATTATTATATTATGATCAACAAAATATTCATCAACTGCTTGAGTTTCCCCAGGAAATACACCATAATCATCTAATATTAAAATCCCTCCTTGCACAATTCTGGGATACAAATATTTTAAGATAACAACGGCAGGTTCATAAATATCTGTATCTAAATTTAATAATGAAATTTTTAGTTCTGGATGTTTCTCCAAGTAAGCTGGTATGCTTTGACAGATATCTCCTTCGATTAATTCAATATTATTATTAATTCCTTTTTGAATCAATATTTTTCTTAATTGTTCTCTAGAAATACTATGATTGCCAGCATTTTTAATGAATTTTTTTCTTGGTTGTTTATCTTGGTCAAAATTGGTTTCTGGAAATTCACCAAAAATATCAAATCCAATTATTTTTTTTGAATACGCATTACTAAATAACTCTCGAAAAGTAGCAAATCTAATTAAAGATACACCTTTAAATACTCCACATTCTATAATAACCCCTGGAAGATTTTCTGCTTTTTTATAGAGTTCGTAATGAGCTAAAAGTTTAGCTATTCTAATAGTTTCAGATGTAAAATAAAAGTTATTTTCATGTTCAAAAGCCTTATCGAAGTCTGGTAAATCAATCACAGTCAGCTACTCTCCTTTTAGAAAAAATTCTGCTATTTTGAAATCAATTAGTGAATCAATATCAATACTTGCCTCTTCTTTCATTAAGAAAAGTGATATTTTACCACCCAATCGATTATTGAACTCTTTCAATACCCAAGGTTTAAAGATATAAATTGATCCATTTTCTACATATTGTGGCTTCATTTCTTGACGGCGCGGACGAAAGTGATAATCATAATTAATTGGTTTTGCTATTCTATCAATATTTTCCCATAAAAAATGATGAGAAGGAGAAACCGATAATAAAGAATCTGCATTCTCAGATCTAAACTGAATAATAGCTTGATCAATATCTTGGCTTGTTCTAATTGGTGAAGTACATTGCAAAAAAACGATAAGCTCTGGAGCAATACCTTTATTTTCAATTTCAGCTAAAGCATGAAGTAAGGCTGATTCCGAAGAAGCTGTATCATGAGCTAATTCCAATGGACGCATAATAATTTTAGCTCCATATTTTTGAGCAATTTCTGCAATCTCCAGATTATCTGTAGAAACAAAAGTTTGATCAACTAATTCAGATTCTTTCGCATCTAGAATTGAATAAGAAATTAAAGGTTTATCATTTAATGATTTTAGATTTTTTCGAGGAATTCCTTTCGATCCGCCCCTTGCTGGAATTACTGCTATTATCATGATAAATTATATTTAAGTTTTTGTTTTAATAAATCTGTTAATCTTTTCCCAATAATGATTTTGATAAGTTTAATGGTGTTAATTTTGATTTTTTTGATTAAGCTTAGGATTGGAAAATTTTGTTCAAATTCCATCAAATATAAATATAATAAGATTTTTAAAAATTGATTTTCATGAATTAAATTACATTGAATGTCATTTTGTTTTTGATATAAAGCACGAATATCTTCATTTCCTTTAACTAACTTAAATCCTGCTTGATTCATAATATAAGTTAAGGCTTTTAAAGTGAAATGATAAAGATGAGCATTTTGTAGAAAAATAAGAATATCTCCATAGGTTTCTTGAATCCTTAATATGCCAGGAAGTTCTATATAAATATATCCATCTGTTGCTAATAGATCAGCAATTGAGCGTAATGTTTTTAAAGGATCAGGAAAATGTTCTAAGACATGACTTAAAATTATTAAATTAGCTTTTTCATATTTTCTTAAACTATCTTCATTCCCCTCTTCTAAAATTAAATTTACTTGTCTTCCCTTTCTTAAATATTCACTTCCCATATCGCAACCATAAGTTAAACATCCTTCATCTCTAAAAGGAATTAATACTCCACCTGCACCACATCCTATATCAAAAATAGTTAGATTATCCGTATTGCTAAACTCTGAAATAACAAATTTGTAAATTTGCTTTCCGCGTGTGACTTGATCTTGAAAAAAATCATCGGGAGCCTGTGGACTACCAACGTAAATAGAACGATAATCTTCATTGTAAAACCGAGCTAAACTTTTCTCTGTCATACGTGGATTAGTCCACATCATACCGCAATTTTTACAGCAATAAGTATTAACAGGTAATCCATATCTATCTTTTTGGGCAATTAAAATATTGTCTTTTATACCGCATAAGCAGGGAGCTTCTTCAAAATGATATATTCCTTTATCTAGTTTAGAACGAAACTTTTTCAATGCTTCCTGTTGAAGATTATTTAAGGGGATCGCCTCTATGGGAGCGTACTTTAGCCTAGAAAAAAGTGGTTTTCTATTCATAATAAGCAAGGTATATATTTCCAAGGAGCTTGAACTAGTAATAAACCAGCGCGACGACTACCCTCTTTCATCGACCCAAAATCCCCCATGTCATGTAGACAGAAAGCGACGGCATCTCGACGGTCAAAAGATTCAATATTAGGGATTCCTAGTCCTACCGCAACATAATACGTTCCGATGTTCAGGAATTGTGTAGACAATTCAACTTGAACAGCATACTCTCCTGGAAGTCTCTCGTCAAATAATTGTTCATTCATATCTGTATCGGCAGTAGAAAATAAGTGATAACCTTCACTACTGGTAACAATACAAGCTACATGGCAACCCGTCATTTTCTGATTAATGACAAAAACAATCTCTATCCTGACAGAATTTCCACAATAAAAATAAATTGTTTCTTCTTCGTTATGATTAATTAGTCTTACACTTTTAATTTGTGCTTTCTTATTGGGATCTACTTGAAAATGCTTAGAAGCTTCACCTTGATAAGAAGAAGCTAAATATTTTTCAGTTATATAATTAGCTTGACCAGATGCTTTAAATTGTCCACTATCTATCCATATTACTGACTGACAAAGTTGATTAACGGCTCCCATATTGTGACTAACAAATAAAACCGTCCTTCCCTCCTTCGTCGCCACATCCCCCATCTTCCCCAAACACTTCTTCTGAAACGCCGCATCCCCCACCGCCAACACCTCATCCACCACCAAAATCTCCGGCTCCAAATGCGCCGCCACCGCAAACGCCAACCGCACATACATCCCCGACGAATACCGCTTAACCGGCGTATCCAAAAACTTCTCCACCTCCGCAAAATCCACAATCTCATCAAACTTACGCTTGATTTCCGCCTGACTCATCCCCAAAATCGCCCCATTTAAATAGATATTCTCCCGCCCCGTCAGTTCAGGATGAAACCCCGTCCCCACTTCTAACAAACTAGCCACCCGGCCATTTAGCTCAACACGCCCCGTCGTCGGCTCCGTAATCCGGCTCAGAATTTTCAACAACGTCGATTTCCCCGCCCCATTGCGCCCAATAATGCCCACGCACTCGCCGCGTTTCACCTCAAAGGACACATCCTTCAACGCCCAAAACTCCTCCTGGGTCGCCCGTTGCCCAGCACCCCGCCCCACAAAGCCCTTCAGCAAAGACCGGGCTCCCTCCGCCAACACATCCCGCAACACCACATAATTTGAGCCACCCTCTGCCTGGTGACCAATCACATACTTTTTGCCCAGATTTTCGACGCGGATCATCACGTCCGACATAGACAGCCCAACTAAAATCGATACTCACACAGCTTACCCAACTAAGGCCCTGCCGCTAACATCCGACCCA
>JBGSZT010000139.1:0-5587 GCA_041750255.1 Synechocystis sp. | reverse complement strand
CCAACAGTCAAAAAACGAACATCCAGACCTAAAAAGTCCGAGAAACTACTGAAATCAGAACCAGAACAGGTAGCCTAAAGCCCTGGTTCCCTTACCATCTCGTACTTCCGTTCAGCTTTTTCCAGGGGTTGAGCAATTTTCCCATGCTGTTTTCTCGCTCCTCTATTCAAAATTAGTCCAAACTCCAGGAATTAAGTTGGGGCGGCTGAAGTTGGGAGCCCCCCCGGGAATGTTAATCGCAGGGCTGGTTCTCGGCGCTTTAGGGTTTAGCGTTTTTCCAGGCATTCAAACCATTGGGCTTTTTCTGTTTCTCTATTCAGTTGCCTTTCAAGCAGGGCCAGCTTTTTTTTCGATGATCATGGAAGATGGTTTAAACTATGCCAGTTTGGCCGTGATCGCCACTTTTGTAGGTTTTGGGCTGACCTTCGGAGCGCATTTAATTTTTCATTTCGATCCTGGGATTTCTGCTGGACTGCTCACAGGTTCCTTGACTACTCCGGCTGGACTTGCCGCCGCCTTGGATGTCATTCGCGCAGGAGAGTTTGCTCTACCCCCTGGTTTAACGACAGAACAAATTTTGCAAAATGTTAATGTGACTTACGCTCTTACTTTTTTGGTCGGGGATATTGCGGTCATTTTGCTCTGTCGGAGTTTGCCTAATGTCTTCGGCTTTGATTTGCGGGCAGAATCGTTTAAGGCGGGGCAAAAAAATCATATTAAGGAAGAACCTCTCGCCCCAAATTGGTCACTCACCTTAAGGGCTTATGAAGTTCAAAAACCAGACGTGATCGGTAGGACGCTCGCCGATCTCCAACACCTTTCCCAATGTACAGTTTTAGCCCACAAACGGAATCAATCGGTGCTAGAACTCCAACCTGATAATCTACTGGAATTAGGCGATCGCGTGGTTATTTGGGGGAAGGTCGAACAACAGGATTTATTGGACGCTCTCATGGGGGCGGAAGTCGCAGATGAAGAGTTGCGATCTGCCAAAATTGTCAATCGAGATGTCATCATTACCCAATCGGCGGCGATCGGTAAATCCCTGGAGGAACTTGATATCACCCAACAATATGCCTGTTATCCGCTTCGACTCCTGCGATCGGGAATTGACCTCAGCCTGATCCCCACCGTCACCCTAGCCAGGGGAGATGTTTTGACCCTATCAGGGCCGCAAATTTGGTTGGATAAATTAGCCAGTCAAATGGGTTTCTTTGAGCAGGAAGTCAACACTACGGATTTATTAACTTTTTCCATCGGGATCATTGTCGGTTTCCTGATTGGGCAAATTAGCATTAAAGTCGGTGGTATTGCGATCGGACTGGGAACTTCGGGCGGCTTGTTGTTGATGGGACTAATTCTAGGTTATCTACGCTCAACCCATCCCTCCTTTGGACGTATTCCCCCTGCAACTCTTTGGGTCTTCAAAGAATTGGGCTTGCTCTTGTTTTTAGAAGGAGTAGGGATCAGTGCGGGGCAAGGATTACTGGCGATGAAGTCCCAGGGTTTTATCGTCTTGCTCTGTAGTGTCTTAATTTCTACTCTGCCCGTGATCATTGCCTTTCTCTTTGGGCTTCACTATCTCAAAATGAATCCCGCCCTACTGCTAGGGGCTGTAACAGGTTCTGTGACTTGTACTCCTGCCATGTCTGCGGTGAGTGATGATGCAAAAAGTTCTATTCCGACCATTGGTTATGCAGGAACCTACGCTTTTGCTACCGTACTCTGTGCGGTCGCGGGCAGTATCATGGCGCGTTTATAAACCATCTTTCAACAACAAAAAGCGACGTAAGTTATGACCACAATCATTGAAACATTGACACCCCAAACTCTAGCCGAAGTCGATCTCCGTCCCAGAGGGCGAGTATTCCCCAGTCCGACCAACTGGCGTGACCAAATTTTGTACCAACTTTTACCTGATCGTTTTAGTGATGGTCGGGAGAATGAACGCCCCCTGTTCGATCGTCATCATCCTGAACAGTTCAAAGCGAAGAACAAAGCCGCTTGGATGGCCGCAGGAAACCAATTTAATGGCGGAAACATCCAAGGCATTGCCAGTAAACTGGACTATTTGCAAAATTTGGGAGCCACAACCCTTTGGATCAATCCCCCTTGGAAACAGCGCATTGATCTCGAAACCTATCACGGCTACGGCATCCAAAATTTTTTAGACCTAGACCCCCGCTTTGGCACTCGTCAGGATCTACGCAACCTCATAGACGCGGCCCATGATCGCGGAATGTACGTGATTTTAGACGTGATTTATAACCACAGTGGCAGTAATTGGTTTTACCGAGATGAGGGGGATGGTAGCCCCAAGGAAACAATGCCCTACCGCTTCTCCCCTCCCTATCCCCTTCATGGTTGGCGTTCTGCCCAGGGCGAAAGTATTCCCCAACCCCTTTCGATGGAGGATGGCGTATTTCCAGAGGAATTTCAGAATCCAGGCTGGTACAATCGCGCGGGCATGATTACCCGCTGGGAAGCGTCGGGTTGGGAAGACCCCATGAACCCTCTGGTGGAGTTTCGGCGGGGGGATTTCTTTGAACTGCGTGACTTAAACATCGAGCGTGAAGATGTCATTGCGGCCTTGGCGAGAGTTTACCAGTATTGGATTGCGGTCAGTGATTGCGATGGTTTTCGCGTTGATGCTGTCAAGCACGTTTCTCCCCTCGCTTCTCGCCAATTCTGTGATGCCATTCACGGTTACACCCAATCCATCGGCAAGGACAATTTCCTCTTAATCGGCGAAATTACCGATGACAATATGGTAGAAGGCTACCGAGAGATTTTTGGGCGAAATTTAGACGCAGTACTGGATATTGTCGTTGCTCCCAATAGTTTATCGGGGGTGATCAAAGGATTAACCCATCCCAGCGCGTTATTTGATCTCTACGATGAAAGAAACTTACAGGGAAGCCAACGACAACTGGGAATTTATCATGTGGCGGTCTTAGATGATCACGATATGTCTTCCCGTCCCAGTAAAGAACGGATTACGGCTAACAGTGAAGCGATTCCTCACCGTTACGAACGAACGGCCCATGCCGTCGGAATGATGCTGACCATGCCTGGTATTCCCTCACTTTATTACGGAACGGAACAAGCCCTAGATGGCTCCCAGAATTATCATGATTATGCCCTTGAACCCGAACACGCCTATATTGATCGCTATATTCGAGAATGTATGTTTGGCAGCAAGTTTGGGGCTTTCGGAACTGAGGGCTGTCACTTTTTTAACCCCGACCATCCCACCTATCTTCGTATTGCGGCGATCGCCCGTGTTCGTAATCGTCAAGATGCAGTGGGTAAAACCCTCCGTCGTGGCCATCTTTACTTGAGAGAAACATCTTTCTGTGATCGCCCTTTTAGCATTCCGCCAGCAGGCGAAATCATTGCCTGGTCACAAGTTCTTTTTACCAATGAAGTATTAATGGCACTTAATACCCATGGTTTGGAACCGCGAGGTGCTTTTGTCACCATTGATCGCAACCTACATCCCCTTGGTTCCAGGATAACCCTACTATATCGAAGCGATTGGAGTGATGAACAACTGCGCCATCCGCCCCAAACGGAAACCCTAATCGTTCAAGAGTCTCAAGGTCGAGCGGTCGTGCGAATTGACTTACCACCTTCGGGGATGGTGATTCTGTCCTAGCAAAAATCTCACTATGGACTAGCCGGCGATCGCCATACTCTGAAAACTAGATTCCATGGTTGATTGTCTTGACATGAATAGATAAAAATCTACCGATTTAGTCATTCCTGCTTTAAAATACTGTTAAGAAATTAACTTTTTTTATAATTTACTAATGATGACTATTGAAATTCGTGATCGATTAGAGATAGTAGATGCTATCTACCGATTTGGGGCAGGCATTGACTTCGCCGATGAAGAATTGTTTGCCTCTGCATTTTCACCTGATGCGATTCTGGATGTAACATCAAGTAATAAATTATGGGGCCTTGATTTTCCTATTTTTCAAGGAATTGATTCCATTCTCGATATTTTTAAAAGTACAGTTTTTCTTCTTGATACAACACATGCCATCACTAATCCACGTATAAAAATTAATGGTAATACAGCAAAATTATATGTACTTGCAGAAGCACAACATCTTCCTCCCAATGATCACACCAGACATTGCCTCATGAAAAGTCAGTACGATGTAAGCCTTGTGCGTAATGGTGATTGCTGGGTTATTAATCACCTAATTATTAATGGTGTTTGGTTTACAGGGGAAACGAGCGTTTTAACAGGTCAGTAAAAGATAAAGTCTTGTTGATACCCATTTTTTTGTACCATTCCACAATTTCTAACGGCGGTCACTGTTTACTCGATGCCTACAACCCCCACTTAGTTTGTACGGTGCATCCTGAAGGAGTAGATAGGGGGAAACGCACAATCCGGATAAGATAGCACGCTAAGGCTACAAGCTATACCCTGAGCTATTTACCTGAGCTATTTACAAGATGGTGGGAATGGATCGGACTGCCGCCCAAGACGCTTTCTCCCAATTCGTTGGCGATCGGAGCCTCAATGCTGCTCAAATTCGTTTTATCGAAATGATTAATGATTAATGATTATTGATTATTGATCAACTGACATTCCGCAGGTTGAAGAGAGAAGGTTTTGAATGAGAAAAATAACAGCATCAATCAGAGTACAGGATCTAGACTACTGCGGCATAGTGGCAGGAATAATTGACCAGATGGGACTGGTGGAGCCCACCTTCCGCACATGCTACAGGAAGCGTAGCAATATAAATAGATGCGCAGTAGATGGAGTGTATATAACAACTATTACGCTACCTCAAGAATAGTTCAAATTAATTGCTCTATTAATGGTGGTAACCTGCGAAATGTGGGTTAGACCTCAATTTACGGTTAAATACTTTTGTTGCTAAGTTGGTGGATAATTAAACCAATCCTAGGTTTATGGTCTATTCCACTGTTCCCCATTGCTCAGGGTGGAGTCCCTAGAACGGGGGATTTAATGGGCGATCTCCGTTGCCGAAGTTGGTTATAATCGGTGTCATTCATTTATTATTTATTTTGATAAATTATGGAATTTGTGGCTGTAGCATTCATATCGGCAACATTACTCTGCCTTGGCATGGCTGGAAGTATTGAAACTGGCTATAGGGTTGGTAAGCGCAGACTAGAGAAGTATCCGGAAAGCAAATCCGAAGGGTCTAGTGCAGTTGAGAGCTCTATTTTTGGTATTTTAGGTTTAATTTTAGCGTTCACATTTACGGGAACATTATCCCGCTATGAGCATCGAGTCAAGCTGGTTTTACAAGAGGCAAACGCCATTGGTACTGCCTATCTCCGGCTTGACTTACTACCAAAGAATGATCAAGATAAATTGCGCCCGCTTTATAGAGAATATGTCCAATCCCGCATCAATACGTTTGAATATTATCGAGATCGACAGCTATCTAATTCTTACTTCCGTCAAGGTCTAAAATTACAAGGTAAAATCTGGGAAATCGCCAATGGGTCTGTTCTAGCAAGTAAAAACCCTGGAATCATTACCCTGGTTCTAAGTTCCACCAATGACATGATTGATATTGCCAATGAACGG
>JBGSZT010000138.1:0-36071 GCA_041750255.1 Synechocystis sp. | reverse complement strand
AGCAAGTTGGAGCTCGGGTAAAGCTTTCTGGTGCCCGTTGGAATCGAGAGAATGTCCCTCGTATTTTGCGTCTCCGTTGCGCTTATCTCAATCGATCCCCCGTCTTGAGTCTCAAAGTACTATCTTAACTGGGATGCACCCGATTTAGCCCTGGAGAATGTCATTTCGTCAACCCCAATTATGTTATAAACGCCTGTGCAATCTCTCTTATATTTATGCCTATTCGCACCTGAGGCGATCGCCCAGGAATTATCACCCTTTCTCAATGGCGATCGATATCGGTTGACTAATCTAGATAAACTCAAGGACTTTTCAGGTTTTTTACGGGAAAATACTGAACATATTGATTGCCTGGTGGTGGTCGATAATGGCTCGATCACACCTCTATTTAATCAATTGTACGAAAAAGGTCAACTCCTACCCGTGGTTATTTTGGAGCCCTCCGCAACGACATCCTATCCTCTGTCGGAGATGCTCGGACAACCCACCATCACGTATCACCATGCCGAAATTCATTTAGCCCAAGCCGATTGGCCTAATTTGCCCACCGTGATTGATCAGGCCATCGCCCAGTATTTACGTCTCGGTCCGGTTTGCCCCTTGCCGAAACCTGATATTGAGCTCCAACAAAAAGGAGCCCTTGAGACAGAACAAAGTTTTTTGCTCTTGCAGCAACGTCGATTAGCAGACAAACTAAAGGAACGACTGGGCTATTTAGGGGTGTATTATAAACGAAACCCAAACTACTTTTATCGAAATCTCATTGTCGAAGAGAAGCAAGAATTTCTCGACCAAATGAGAAGCGAGTACCAAGAGATAATTCTTAATTATTTTGCCAAGGACATTGATGTGAACCAAATGATTGACCAATTCGTCAATAGAGCTTTTTTTGCAGACCTGGCTATTTCACAAATTTTAGAAATCCATATGGAATTGATGGATGAATACTCCCAAAAGCTTAAGCTTGAAGGGAGAAGTGAAGAAGTATTGCTAGATTATCGCTTGGCATTAATTGATATCTTAGCTCATATAGGGGAAATGTATCGTCGCTCTATCCCGCGGGAAGATATGCCCCAGCATTCCCATTATCAGACAGACTAAAATCAGGTTACCCTAGACATGATTAGCCCTCTAATCACTGAATTATTGTTATAAATTCTCCAGTTAAAAATAGGTTAGGAGCATTTCATGAGTGGACTTAAAAAGACATATGTTCTCAAGTTGTACGTTGCTGGCAACACCCCCAACTCGGTTCGTGCCTTGAAAATGTTAAAAAATATCCTTGAGCAGGAGTTTAAAGGCGTTTATGCCCTTAAAGTAATTGATG
This sequence comes from Synechocystis sp., assembly GCA_041750255.1. GTDB lineage: Bacteria > Cyanobacteriota > Cyanobacteriia > Cyanobacteriales > Microcystaceae > Synechocystis. Next base: position 34,744 of record JBGSZT010000138.1, on the reverse strand, counting down.
TTCTCAAAAATCCTCAGCTTGCTGAAGAAGATAAAATCTTGGCAACTCCCACCCTGGCTAAAATTTTGCCGCCCCCTGTGCGTAAAATCATCGGCGACCTATCCGATAGAGAAAAAGTACTTATTGGACTAGATTTGCTCTACGACGAAATTCGAGAACGGGAAGCAGAAGAGTAACTCCTAGCCGAGGAGTCTACGGAGTCATCAAACGTCACATTGAAAAATCATCACATAGAAATGAATCAACCGATCGTCAATGAAGAAAATCGCCCATTAGTATCACGCAAAGGGGTTCAAAAAATCCAGACCATCATCGAGGGATTTGATGAAATCACCCACGGTGGTATTCCCATCGGGCGAACAACCCTAGTCAGTGGCACATCGGGAACCGGAAAAACCCTACTGGCAGTACAGTTTTTATACCAAGGGATTCTTCATTTTGATTATCCTGGCTTGTTCATTACCTTTGAAGAATCGCCCACGGATATTATTCAAAACGCCTTTAGTTTTGGCTGGGATCTGCAACAACTGATTGACGAAGGTAAATTATTTATCCTAGATGCTTCCCCTGACCCAGAAGGTCAAGAAGTCGTGGGAAGTTTTGATTTATCGGCTCTGATTGAACGAATTCAGTATGCGGTTCGTAAATACAAAGCAAAATTAGTCTCTATTGACTCGGTCACCGCTGTTTTTCAACAGTATGATGCCGCCTCCGTAGTGCGACGGGAAATTTTTCGGCTGGTGGCCCGGCTCAAGCAGTTGCAAGTCACCTCTATTTTGACCACAGAACGAGTGGAAGAGTATGGCCCCGTCGCTCGCTTTGGCGTGGAAGAATTTGTCTCTGATAATGTTGTAATTCTACGCAATGTATTAGAAGGAGAACGGAGACGGCGCACGGTAGAAATTTTGAAATTGCGCGGAACCACTCACATGAAGGGTGAGTATCCCTTCACCATTACCCACGAAGGTATTAATATTTTTCCCCTCGGTGCTATGCGTCTAACTCAACGGTCTTCTAATACTCGTATTTCTTCCGGTGTCAAAACCCTGGATGAAATGTGTGGGGGCGGTTTCTTCAAGGATTCAATTATTTTGGCAACGGGGGCAACAGGAACGGGAAAAACCCTCTTGGTGAGCAAGTTTTTAGAGGAAGGCTGCCGCCAAGGAGAGCGGGCTATTTTATTTGCCTACGAAGAATCCCGTGCTCAATTATCCCGGAATGCCTCGTCCTGGGGCATCGATTTTGAAGAGTTGGAACAAAAAGGATTACTAAAACTCCTTTGCACCTATCCCGAATCCGCTGGACTTGAAGATCACTTGCAAATGATCAAGTCTGAAATTTCTGAATTTAAGCCTTCACGGATTGCCATTGACTCTCTTTCGGCTCTGGCTCGCGGAGTCACCAACAATGCTTTTCGTCAATTTGTGATTGGGGTGACGGGTTATGCTAAACAAGAAGAAATCACTGGCTTTTTTACCAATACTACTGATCAATTCATGGGAGCCCATTCCATTACTGAGTCCCATATTTCTACGATTACCGACACGATTATTATGTTGCAGTATGTAGAAATTCGGGGGGAAATGTCGAGGGCCTTAAATGTCTTTAAAATGCGGGGGTCTTGGCATGATAAGGGCATTCGGGAATACAGTATCAGCCATGACGGGCCAGAAATTAAGGATTCTTTCCGTAACTACGAACGCATTATTAGTGGCTCGCCCACCCGCGTTAGTGTGGATGAAAAGTCGGAATTATCTCGCATTGTCCGGGGCGTTCGGGATAAGACCACGGAGGGCTAATAAACCGTAACGGTTCCCCGAAAAAAAGCAGGGCAGGACAACAATGGTTGGCGTACAATAAACGGTGGGTTTTCGCCGAGTCGTTAATTAATAAGGGAAAGGGCATTGACAAAGTTTGTATTTGTGACCGGAGGAGTTGTCTCTAGTATTGGCAAAGGGATTGTGGCGGCAAGTTTGGGCCGTCTGCTCAAGTCCCGGGATTATTCTGTCTCTATTTTGAAACTGGATCCCTATATCAATGTAGACCCCGGCACTATGAGCCCCTATCAACATGGGGAGGTCTTTGTCACCGACGATGGCGCGGAAACGGACTTAGACCTGGGACATTATGAACGCTTCACGGATACTTCCATGTCTCGGCTCAATAGCGTCACCACGGGGCTAATTTATCAAGCCGTGATCAATAAAGAGCGGCGGGGCGCCTACATGGGCGGCACGGTTCAAGTCATTCCCCACATCACCAATGAAATCAAAGAGCGGGTGCTCCGGGTTGCCCAAAATACCACACCGGATATAGTAATTACCGAAATTGGGGGCACCGTCGGCGATATAGAATCCCTGCCTTTTTTAGAGGCGATTCGTCAATTTCGTAAAGAAGTAGGGCGTCATAATGTCCTTTATATGCACGTTACCCTCATTCCCTGGATTCCGGCCGCCAAGGAAATGAAAACCAAGCCCACCCAGCATTCGGTCAAAGAACTCCGCTCCATCGGCATTCAACCTGATGTACTGGTCTGTCGCTGTGACCGACCCTTGCACCCTGGCATGAAAGAAAAATTGTCGGAATTTTGTGATGTGCCGGTGGAATCCGTGATTACCTGTCAAGATGCCAGCAGTATCTACGAGGTTCCGTTAATCCTGGAGAAAGAGGGACTCGCTCAACAAACCCTGGCCCTGCTCAAGATGGATGCCCGTCATCCTGATTTGTCCCAGTGGCAATCCTTGATCGAAAAAATGCAGTCTCCCCAGCAAGCCATCGAGGTTGCCCTGGTGGGGAAATATGTGCAATTGAGTGATGCTTATCTTTCGGTGGTGGAGGCCCTGGGTCATGCGGCGATCGCCGTGGATAGTAAATTAACTCTGCGTTGGGTCAGTGCCGAAGAAATCGAACAGGATGGTGCTGAACGTTATCTACAAAATATTGATGCGTTGATCGTGCCGGGGGGCTTCGGTATTCGCGGTGTGGACGGCAAAGTCCAGGCGATCGAGTATGCCCGCAAACATCAAATTCCCTTCCTGGGGCTATGTTTGGGGATGCAATGTGCGGTAATTGAATGGGCTCGCAATATCGCCTATCTAGAGCAGGCCAATAGTGCCGAATTTGAACCTGATTGCCTCAATCCAGTGATTAACCTCTTGCCCGAACAACAGGATGTAGTGGATTTGGGCGGCACCATGCGCCTGGGTTTATATCCCTGTCGTATTACTCCTGAGACCCTTGCTTTTGAGCTTTATCAAAAAGAAGTCGTCTATGAGCGTCACCGCCATCGCTATGAATTTAATAATGCCTACCGGACTCGGTTGTTAGAGACTGGATTTGTTGTTAGCGGCACCTCGCCCGATGGTCGTTTGGTGGAAATTATTGAATATCCCCATCATCCTTTCTTTATTGCCTGTCAATTTCACCCAGAATTTAAGTCGCGTCCCAATCAAGCTCATCCCCTCTTCTTCGGACTCCTCCGCGCCGCCTTGGTTTACCAAAATCAGGGACAAGAAATTCCCGTCCTAACCTAAACCGGCTAGAAAAGTCCTGATCTTTGGCCAGCTCTGAGCATCCGGACCAAGGACTCCCGCCAATGGGGAAGTGGATAGCCGAGGGCCGCGCTCACCTTTTGCCCCGATAGGACGGAATAGGCTGGACGAGGGGCCGGGGTCGGAAACTCTTGGCTCGTGATGGGTAAGACCTCTTTTACCTGGAGGGGTATGCCCAACTGACGGGCTTCTGAAAAAATTGCCACGGCAAAATCGTACCAACTAGCGACACCACTATTAGTCAGGTGATAAACTCCCTGGGCTCGTTGGGGTAATAAAACGGCGATCGCCTGGGCAATATCCTGGGCCCAGGTTGGACTCCCAACTTGATCCACCACGACGCGCAGAGTGTCTCGTTCCTTGCCTAGGCGCACCATGGTTTTGACAAAATTTCCCTTGCCATAAATTCCATAAACCCAGGCGGTTCGTAAAATCAGGCGATCGCCACCTATTTGTTGAATAGCCTGTTCGCCGACTAGTTTTGTCTTGCCATAGACTCCTAAGGGATTCGGACCATCGGTTTCGAGATAGGGGGTATTTTTGCGACCATCAAAGACATAATCCGTGGATAGGTGGATTAAATAGGCCCCCAAGGACTGGCTCTCCTCGGCCAAAATCCTGGGAAGCTGACTATTGACCTGCTCTGCCAACGTTGTTTCCGTTTCGGCCCGGTCAACGGCGGTATAGGCGGCGGCATTGACAATGACAGCGGGGGCTTCTTGTTGGAGGAGCGTACGCAAGGCCGAGGCCTGGGTCAGGTCTAAGTCTGAGCGAGACACGGCCCGTACCGAACCCAGGGGAGCTAAGCTCCGCTGAAGCTCTTGCCCCACTTGACCTTGGGCTCCTAGCAGAAGAATACGAGTCATGCTTAGCGGATATATTCTTTGAGAATACTATTGCGATTGGGGTGGCGCAATTTCCGCAGGGCCTTGGCTTCGATCTGACGGATACGCTCGCGGGTCACATTAAAAATCTGACCAATTTCTTCGAGGGTTTTCATCCGACCATCGTCCAAACCATAGCGCAGACGCAGGACATTGCGTTCGCGGGGGCTGAGGGTATCCAAAACATTCTCCAGGTCTTCCCGCAATAGATTTTTAGAAACTTCATCTTCGGGGGTTTCACCATCGGCTTCGATAAAATCCCCCAGGCGAGAATCTTCTTCTTTACCGATGGGGGTTTCTAGGGAAATGGGCAACTGGGCTGATTTGGCAATAAAGCGCAGTTTTTCAATGGTCATTTCCATGCGGTCAGCAATCTCTTCTTCGGTGGGTTTGCGCCGCATTTCCTGGGACAAAATTTTGGTGGTTTTTTTGATGCGGGAAATGGTTTCGTAGAGATGTACCGGCAGACGAATAGTACGAGATTGGTCGGCGATCGCCCGAGTGATGGCTTGACGAATCCACCAGGTCGCATAGGTCGAGAACTTATAGCCTTTTTCGTGGTCAAATTTTTCGGCGGCGCGAATTAAGCCGAGGGAACCTTCTTGGATCAAATCCTGGAACGAGAGGCCCCGATTCATATATTTTTTGGCAATGGACACCACCAAACGCAGGTTGGATTGTACCATCTTATCCTTGGCCCGCCGACAAAGAAAGAGTTTGCGAGAAAACCCCTTGAAATTTTTCTCCAATTGAGCGTGCCATTTTTCTTCCAGGGCCGCTTGATGATCCGGTTCAGCCAGATATTGGATTAGTTCTGCTTTTTTCGGCTCTCGTTGATGTTTTTCAGCCAGGATCAGCCTACTTTGCTCAATTTTCCAGACTTGTTTAGCCCAGTCTATTTTCCAGGTGCGGTCATCCCAACGGGGGTCATTGGGGTCACGGCTTAAGGATTGACAAAGGTCTTCTAGGACCAGTTCGAGTTGCAATAGTTCAGCAATTTGGCGAGCAAGTTCAATCTCTTCTTCGGCTCGGAGCAGACGGATACGGCCAATTTCTTGGAGATAAATACGAATGGAATCTTCGGTGTAGGGCTTTTTTTTGCCGGGGTCGCGGCGGCGTGAGGCCGTGATTTTACGGGCTTTTTTATCATCACTTTCCGCAAGAGGTTCGTCCGGGTCAAGGTCTTCGTCATCTAGATCAATATCATCGATGTTGATGTATATGCCCAAATCAATATCAGTATCAGTGGAAGGCTCAGTCGTCGTCAATAGCTCGTTCGCCTGGGTCATGCCGTTTTCCTCTTGCTCCTTTCGTGCAAAACTAGACAATAAATAATGAATGGTTAGGCTAAAAACACCTAACATTTTTGTACTTTGGGTAATTTTTTCTTGATGGGGCGTTATCGGCAAACCGGCGGAAGCGAAGACGGGGTAAGCGGTTTTGAAGACAGTTAATTTAAGCAAAAACCTGTCGAGAACTTACTCCGCGCTCAAGAAAAAAAGACCTTATCGATTGTAGCCCCGATAACAAAAAAATGGCAGGATTTTTTGTTCAATTTACCAAGGGAGGCATTCAAAAGAGAATGTTCTGACCACTACCTTAACAAAGACTTGAGAAAGTGGGTTTAGATTCCCCAATAACTGTCAACAAATGTTTATTTTTAAGTTAATCGCCCGTCTTCAAGCTCAATGATGCGGTCGGCGACATCCAAAATACGGTTGTCGTGGGTGACAATCAAAATCGTTGAGCCCTGATCCTGGGCCAGTTTTTGCATCAACTCCACCACATCATGGCCAGATTTACTATCAAGGGCGGCGGTGGGTTCATCGGCCAAAATCATTTTTGGGTGACTGACCAAGGCTCTGGCGATCGCCACGCGTTGTTTTTGGCCACCGGATAAATTGTGGGGATAATAATTAATGTGGTCTTTGAGCCCGACGGCTTCGAGCATGGTGATCGCTCGTTGTTTAGCCTCCTTTTCACTAATGTGTTCGTGGAGTTCTACGGACATTTGCACGTTTTGGCGAGCGGTGAGGCAGTCTAGGAGATTATGGGACTGAAAAATATAGCCAATATAGCGACGAGTGGTAATTAAGGTTTGTTTTTTGGCTCCCACCAGTTCCTGACCAAAGACTTTGGTACTGCCGAATTGGGCTGAGCGTAATCCCCCCATCAAGGTTAAGAGGGTGGTTTTTCCTGACCCGGAGGGCCCCTTAAGGATCACGACTTCACCGCGATTCAAGGTTAAGTTAATGTCGAAGAGAATTTGTTTTCTTAGATGTCCCGTGCCAAAAAAATGGTCTAAGTGACGAATATCGACGACGGCGGTCGGCGACGATGATTGGTCTCTCTCGGTGTGGGGAAGGGTTTGCATAGACTATGTGAACTAAAACTGCTTAGAAAATATCCGCGGGGTCAGCGGAACGTAATCGACCTACGGCGATCGCCCCGGAAATACTACACATTGCGACGGTGAGTAATAAAACCGTGACGGCCCGAGTCGCTGTCATCAGAATTGGCAACCCCGTGGCCTTTGCCGTATTGCCATAAAGAAAAATACTCAATCCCAGACTGGGAATAAAGCCGACGATCGCTAAAAGAATGGCTTCTTGAAACACCACGCCTAATAGATAGGTGTCAGCATAGCCCATGGCCTTGAGGGTGGCATATTCCGGCAAATGATCCGACACATCGGTGTAGAGAATTTGATAGACAATCACCGTGCCCACAATAAAGCCCATCACCGTGCCCAAGCCAAAGATAAAGCCAATGGTAGTACGAGTTTGCCAGTAGTAGCGTTCGTAGGCAATCAGGCCCTCCTTGGTAAAAATCTGGACATCGCCTTGATTAAGCTTGGCCTTAATTTGTGCGTAGGCTAGATCCCGATCTGCGCCGGGTTTGAGTTGAATCACCCCGACATCAATTAATTCTTTTTTTTCCTCAGGTAAAAGACGGAAAAAATTGAGGTCACTCGAGGCGATCGTGCCATCGGCCCCAAAGGATGACCCCAAAGAGAATAAGCCCTTAATGCTGATTTTTCGCCCCCCTACTTCGGTGCTGACGGACTCCCCCGCCAAAAACCTCTCTTTAATAGGGCCAAATTCTTTGCGGGATTTGGCATCAAATAAAAAAACATCCGGTCGTTTAATTTGGTCTAAATTTTCGGCGACCCCCTCTAGGATGAGTAAACTATTGACCGGGTTGAATCCCAGGACAAAAATCTGTCGTGTTTCTTGGTTGACGGGATTCTTCCAAGTACTCAACCCGACATAGAGGGGATTTGCACTGGCAACCCCGTCAGCCCCCATGACTTCATAGAGTCGTCGCGCCGAGAAACCTTTCGGGTTAACAAAGGAATCCGTCTGTTTACTCAGAATAAAAATATCTCCCTTGAGACTGCTGGGGAGGCGGACGGCACTATCAAGAAGAGCATTTTTGAACCCCAATTGCATAAACATCAAGATATCGGCAAAGGCAATGCCCGCCAGGGCGACCAGCAAGCGCATTTTTTCATGGGTGAGTTGATGCCAAGCAAGGGAAATTCTCATATCTAGGGAATGATTTTGACCAAAACATTGGCATTGCTCAATCCGGCTACGGTTCTGCTGGCTTCGGGGGTGAGCTTAATTTTGACTTCCACTACCCGGGCATCCACATCCGCCGCTGGGTCAGTTTCTAGGACATCATTTTTGCCGACTTGAAGCCCGACATGGTGAACCTGTCCGCCCAATTCCCCCGGAAAACTGCCATTTTCGCTGGTGATGACCGCCATTTGCCCCGGTTGCACCCTCGCCACATCACTCTCATAGACCTCGGCAATGACCATCATTTGTGCGGTTCTGCCCAGATCGGCTACGCCATTGGCATCACTCACCTTTTCGCCGGCACGAACATAAATCTTGAGTACTTGTGCATCTACGGGAGCCTTGACAATGGTGGTCTCTAGCTCTGCCTTCGCTTCGTTGAATTGAGCGAGGGCCAAATTGAGTTCCGCCTTGGCTTTTTCGATATCCACCTCTCGGACTTCGCTGATTTTAGCGAGGGTTGCCTGGGCTTCCTTGGCGGTGAGGATCATGCTTTCTGCTTCTTTTTCTAGAAGAGAACGCTGTTCACGAATTTTTTCGGCTAGGGTGGCTTCGGTTTTGAGCAACCGCGCCTGGGCTTCGGATAATTGTTGTTGGGCGGCAACCATGGTTAATCCCCGTTGTTCTAGATCGGCTAGGGCGATCGCCCCATCATCTGCTAGTTTGCGGTAACGGCGGAAATCTTGCTCACTTTGGCGTAGTTCTGCCTGGAGTCGGTTAATATTGGCTTTTTGTTCTAATTGTTCGCCTTCGAGTTCTTTGATCAATCCTTCTAAGGCGGCTTGATTGATGGCTAGTTCTTTCTGAAATTCAGTCCGAGTGCGCTCTACGGTGGCCGCTTGGGCTTGAATTTCTCCTTTTTTTGCCCCCGCCGCAATAATTTCTAGGTTCGCCTGGGCCACTTTCCCGGCTTCTCGGGCCGTAATCATCGCCGCCATTTTACGTTCATAATTATCCAAAACGGCGATCGCCTGACCAGCTTTGACCTGGTCGCCTTCCCGTACCAAAATTCGGTCAATTTTGGCTCCGCCCATGGTGGGAGAGGGAGAGAGCTTAAAAATTTCCCCTTGGGGAGTAATGCGTCCGAGGGCGGAAACCGCCGTTATTTTACCCTTATCTGGCTGGATCGAGGGGGGAGCGGCACTCTGGGCGGTATTCGGTTTTATCGGTCTTAAGCTGTAGACGACGATGCCCCCGGTCACCAATAGTCCGACAGCGAGAGCGCCAACAATCCAGCGCAGGCTGGAATCTGGCAAAGATGGCTTATGGGATTCTATATGCTCACCCATGGGGGATTACCCTAAGAAACGTAGTTATTTTTTTGATTGTAACCTTTTGTCAAGACCACAGTTAAACCGTGTTTCCGGGAACAAGAACCATCGTAATTAGCTCCCCTTCGCCCTCTCTGGGAGGAGAGTCAAGTTTGTGGAAATCGGCTCACCGTTCACAAATAAAGATTAAGTTATCGATGGATGGTGATAGCTGAGGTAAATAGAGTAATATTAGTAGGCTAGGGGTAATTAGACCTCAGTTCAATAGACTCATAAGTTCGTACTCATTCATACCCTTTAGAGGAGGTTTAAAAATTCAGGAATGACTCAAGTTGTTGTCGGTCAAAATGAACCTATCGAATCCGCGTTACGCCGCTTTAAGCGTCAAGTTGCCAAAGCTGGCATCTATACAGATTTCAAGAAGCATCAATTTTTTGAAACGCCCCAAGAGAAACGCAAACGCAAGGAAGCCACCCGTAGAAGGCAGCGTTCTCGCCGTCGTTAACTTTATTTTTCAACGTCTTAGCAATAGGCCCCCTCTCCTTTGGCGAGGGGTTTGTTTTTGGGGATCAACCTGTCCAGAAACACCGATAATGGTATAGATTCAAAACTGCTATTTCCACCCTGTTTGATGATTGAGACTCTTCGCCACTACCTACAGACTGCGTTGAAGAAATTGCAAGATACTCCTGCTCCGCAAACGGATACAGCTCCCCCGGAGACCCCGACTAGCGAGGAGCCTGGTGAAAGTGGAGCCGGGCCCCTAGTAGAGACCGAGGCCTTGGAGTCTGCTCCCCTGGTTCGTCCATGGTGGGTCCCTGGCGCAATAATACTAATGTCTAGTCTGACTGTATTGGTATTGCTGATGAGCCAGTGGGAAAAGGAGCACAAGCATCAACAAGCGACAAAATTTGAGCAGGAACAACATCAACCCTCCGAGGTTTTGAAATTAATTAAGTTTCCCCGTGACCAGCGGGTCAATAAACTCCAGGCGATCGCCAATCGTTCCGAGGTGACATTAGACCGGAGTCGGGCCCGTTATCTGCTGGCGGTGGATGCCCTAGACCGCTACGAAGGCGGAGCTGCGGTGACATTGTTGGCGGATTTAGAGCTCGATTATCCGGTGATGGCTCCTTCTATTTTGCTCAAGCGGGGGCGGGGTTACGAGCTTTCCAACGAAAAGATTAGGGCCCAGGAAACCTGGCAAGAAATCGTCGAAAAATATCCCGATTCGCCCGTTGCTTTTATTGCCTTGGAATTATTGGGTAAAGTCGATGCTAACTATTGGCAAACGGCGATCACCCTTTACCCCAAGGATCCGCGCTTAGCCAGTATTTTGCACCACAAGTTACAACAACAGCCCCAGTCCTTGGAGCTGATGCGCCAAATTTTGCAGGTCGCTCCTGCCCACGCCCAAACCCCAGCGGTTCGGGATGCCCTGCTCAAAAAACAAGCTAAAAAGCTGACTTCAGAGGATTGGCAGGCCGTTGCCGATAGTTTTTGGCACCAGGGGGAATACGGCCAGGCGATCGCCGCCTATCAAAAAGCTCCCATTTCCCCCCAAAATCTCTATCGACTGGGACGGTCTCAGCAGGTCAGTCAGCAAAAACAAGCGGCGATCGCCACCTATCAATGGCTCCTCAAAAAATACCCGAAGGCGCCAGAGAGTGCGACGGCTCTAAAGCAATTAGCCAGCCTTGCTCCCCTCAAGGAAGCCATTGGTTATCTTGACCGTCTACAACGGGACTTCCCGACGGAAGCGGCCGATGCCCTGCTCAAAAAAGTGGGGTTACTAGAAAAAGGAGTCCCGGCCAGTGCCGAACAAGCCCGAAAAATGCTCCTCAAACAGTATTCCAGCTCCGATGCCGCCGCTCAATTACGCTGGCAACAGGCCAGTAAATTAGCCAAGGCTGGCAAGACAACTGAGGCTTGGCAATGGGCGCAACAGCTTGCCCAGGAAAACCCGGAGAGTAGCCTGGCTCCGAAGGCAATTTTTTGGATTGGCAAATGGGCCCAAAGACTCCAGCGCTCCGACGACGCTAAATCTGCTTTTAATAATGTCTTAGCCCGTTATCCCTACTCTTACTATGCTTGGCGATCAGCGGTGATGCTGGGCTGGAATGTGGGGGATTTTAATACGGTGCGCTTTTTGCAACCCACAGCTACTCTGCCCGACGTGCGCCCGATTCCCCCCGCCGGTTCGAGTTTGTTCAAAGAACTCTATCGTCTGGGGCAAGACCAAGCGGCGATCGCCATTTTTGAGTCGGAAATCCAACAACGTCAGGCTAAGAATAATAGCCAAGACCTGCAAGTGGAAGAAGGCTTTACCCAGGCTCTGCTCAGTTTGGCTCAGCATCAATACCTGACGGGCATTAATCAAGTCTTTAGCCTACGAGATTTAGTCAAAACCTCCCAAAACCAAAAATCCTGGCAATCGTTGCGAAAATCTGCCGATTATTGGCACGCTCTCTTTCCCTTGCCCTATCAACCCTTAATTTTTGAATGGGCCGCTAAACGAAATCTTAATCCCTTGTTGGTGGCATCCCTAATTCGCCAAGAATCTCGGTTTGAAAAGAAAATTCAATCGCCAGTGGGCGCGACGGGGCTAATGCAGGTGATGCCCGCCACCGCCGCCTGGATTGCCCCCCAAATCAAGCTCAAAAAATATTCCCTGACCAATCCCAAGGATAATATTAATCTGGGCACCTGGTACCTCGACTACACCCATAGGACCTATCAAAATAATTCGGTCTTGGCGATCGCCAGTTACAATGCGGGGCCGGGCAATGTGGCCAAGTGGTTAAAGCAATTTCCCAGCAGTGACCCCGATGTTTTTATCGAAGCGATTCCCTTTGCTGAAACCAAAGGCTACGTGGAATCAGTTTTTGGCAACTACTGGAATTATCTTCAACTCTACGACCCTAGCGTCCAAAAACTCGTGACCCGTACGCCCCAATAACGTTATGTATATCTATCTATATCTATGACTCCTGATTTAGTTTCTGCCCTCGCCCTACTCAAGACCTACAGCGGCCTTAGCCTCAAAACTCCTAGCTCAGACCCAGAAAAAGAAGACCTTCGTCAGGCGATCGCCAGCGTTTGCCAAGCATCAAATTCAGAAAATTTGGGCATTTGTGCCGATAATTCCACCCAAGCATTCCAAGCCTTGACCGCTTATCTAACTGTTTTGGGCTATGGTGCTCCGGCGGGTCTAGATGGGTTGGAACATTCAGAAACTCCAGTGTACCTCAAGTACAATACCCAAAAAATGAGCCCCTACTTAGACCCCTACGACGGCATTTATCGCGGGGTTTTGATCGCCTGCCAAGGGGAAGACGAAGCCCTCAATGGCACCTACGGCTATTTTCCCCTCGATTTATTTAAATAGGTAAGTAGCTAGGCGCAATTAAACATAAAACGTTCCAGTGTATATCCTCCTGCTTCACTACGTGCACTCATGCCCTTCATCACAGCCTTTGCCAAATCATACTCATTATCAAACATCTGTCCGGAAATTTCGGCAACCCAATCCATCACTTTGATGTAACTTTTTCCATTAAATCCTCCTTAAGCCAAGGCGTATTCGAAGCTTTTTCCCGGTTGTCATAATCGAAACGGGAGATGCATAAGCATTGGGGAAAAGGTCAATTAGCCTAAAACTCTAACATCTCAACCCTTTCTTTGGAATGAAATAGCCATGACTTATCTCACTTTCACCCTCTTCTGTCCGTCACTAAGGATGCAGTGACTTTGAAACTCAAAAAAATCATGAGTAGAATTCACCCGCACTTTCAATTTCCCAAGTTTCTGTTCCTATTAGTTTTAACTTTGCTGGTTTAACCAATAATCTTTGTCCTGAGTTATGAACCAATTTAAATATATCAGGATAATCATTCAAACCATTTATGATTTGTCCAAAAAAGGATGAAAGTATATTTGGAATTAACCAAGAATTTCCCTCTAAATCAATTCTTAGATAGCTCGCTTGATTAGCATCTTGTGACAATTCTAAATGAATAACAGGACGTGCATCTAGGCCAATTTTTCCATGATTAGATTCTTGACTTAATTTTAGAGGAGAGTATTGAGCATTACGAAAATAATCTCGATTTTGATTATTAAATTGTTGAATTAGTTCTTGAAGTTGTAGTGACAGTGGAATTTTATTGCTAGAATCATTGACATATCCAATGTCACGTTCATCAGAACTTTCTATGATTAACTCCATATTTTGTTTCGTTAATTGAGGATAAGCTTGCTCCTTTCTACCGAAAAAACTCGCAATATTATTTAGAGTTGTTTGTGTTTGCAGATTTATGTGATTTATTTGATTACCAAAATCATTTTGAGTTAATTGTATCTCCTTCAGGATTTTTTTGTTTTTTGAGACTTGGCTAATCGATTCTCCCGAAAGACGTTGTAATTCATTAAGTTTGCGGTCAATTTGATCCATGTCGGCTTCAATTTCGGAATTAAGTTTATTTAATCGTTTTTCAAAGCCATCTGCTCTTTTTCTATGAAATGACAGTGTATATATCACTGCTCCTAAACTAACGAGATTTGTTCCTAAGGCAATTCCTCCCAATATCAAAGGAATTAATTCTTGAGCATTGTTACTTTTTTGGGGGGGAGAAAATGATGAATTCGATGATCCTCCTTTATTATTTTGATCACAGCCAGCCATAAAAGCTATAGCTAAAATGCCCAAATAAAGGGCAAATATATTGATCATATTTTTTCTCATGATATTTATCCTGCTGTTTGTGACCATTGATCGGCAAGAACGCCAATAAAGCATCGGAGGGTTAATAAAAATGGGGGTTCTGGCTCAAAATCATTTGCTGAGCCGCATTTGCGTAAACAAGCATTCGTGACTGCTATTTTCAATAATTGACGTTGGTCATCAGTCATTGAAAAAATACCTCCATGACTAAAATTTCGGAGTGGATCAATTTCTTCAATATGTTCATCAGCAATCACTGTATTGAAGTTGATAATATAGCGTTCTAATTCATCAAAAGATGTTATCCGAAAATCATCAATGTTTACATAATCATCCGGAATATCTAAATGTTGTTCTGCGGTAAAGAGCTGTCCATTGATTGTACAAGATTCCCCTAAGAATGGTGCTTCATTAGCTTGCTCTAACCCCTTTAAACGTTGTCCATGTGATGATACAGTTAATCCACCACAAGCTTCTTCCTTTGGAGCAGAAGAAATAGTCAGTGGTGTTGGATTCGGATTTAATTCTGTCGTTTTACTTAAAATACCTTTAACCAAAAGATTAACTTCTGAGTTAGACGTATAACCTCCACTAGTTGTTAGCCAGTGAACAAATCTGGAACCATTTCCTCCTATTAAGATTGAGGTTACAATTTCTTGATTTAGCATTCTTTCTGAGCTACCTAAATACTTCTGAATAAGTCCTATGTAATGAAAAAGCCCTCCAAGAGCAAGAGCCAGCAACGTTCTAAATTCTCGATTACGAGGTTTGTCGGAGTTGATAACATAACCATCTGACAGAATTCTTTCAGCATTACCGCGTAGGTAGTGATCTAGAGCTGAGTTGAAATTGTGATAGCTAGCTAATTCCTTACGAACTGATTCAGCATCGTTGACAGAGAGTCCAAAAATCTCTCCGATAAATGCTAGTCCTGGCTGTAAAATGCGATGGAACATATCCCGCCCCGCGTAGGGGACAGAAGCTTGATGTATTAGCTTATTTTCTTGCCAGACAGAAATATCTGAAGTGCCGCCCCCAATATCAATACAGGTAGCATGGATCAAATCTTTTCGTTGAATATCTGCAAAAAATTGGGCAAAGGCAATACTTTCTGTTCGGAGGGGATAGGTTGTTGATTGACGATGAATTTGACCTGAAATGTCATTTAAGTCGTGAAGTAACTTCGCCCATGTTGTAGTATATTTGTTGGTTTCTTGGCGGGAAAATGCAGAAGGATAGGAAACAGCCCATTCAATGGTATGTACTTCATCTTGCGCTGCTTGGGCCGCAATCATTCGCAATAATTGTCCCAAGAAGGGTCGTTGATATTGAATATTATGCCATTTGATATTTGTTTTAATGTGGTCTCTTCCAAAATCGAGGGTGTCGAGGCGAGGCACATAAATTCGAGTTTGATTAATTATGTTTGGAACTTGAGATGCGACCTCTTGCCAACCTTGAGTTGTTAAAACCGTCGCAAGTGGGGGATTTTTGTCCTTGGGAATCAAAAATTCTGGTACAAAGAACTCTCGATATTTCTTTGCATCAATATCTCCCAAACCTGCCGTAACTTTCAGTAAATGGGTTTTGAGTGCTAGATGTTCTGGCGTGCCACCGCCTTTGCGGACATATACATTGGTAAATGATGTGCCAAAATCAACTCCCACTGTCCAGGTACTGGCTCCTCCCGGCAGGGATTTCGGCACAGTTAAGGGCAATAAGCCGAGATAACGGGCGTTATTGTCTACGATCAAAAGGAGTTCGGGATAACGCTCACATTTCCAATATTGATAGCTTTCTTGCCCCGATCGCCGAATTTCTTGGCTGGCGCGGTCGGTGGGTTGCTCGATGCCAAAGGCCAGGTCATAACTTTCAGTGGTTTCCACCAAAACAAAATATTCCTGCCATTTTCCTGGCGGCACATTGGGCCAAAGTGCCACGGTGGGAAATGCTTTGGTAATCTCATTCTCGGCTTTGAGCGGAAAATCTTTGTGGGTGGAATAGTTGATTTTTTGAGACCCAAATCCGGAAAGGATCAATTGTAGGCTAACTCGAATCCCCTGACCTTCAGCGGTGCTGACCGCCGTAAAATTGACTTGTCTTTCTAGGTCTGTACTGGTGAAATAATCCTTTAAGACTGGATTGAGGGGCAGAAAAATAGTTAGTTTTTCTAGATTCAATTTTCGGTCGAGCCAGGTTCCAGGCAATAAATCCTTATTTTTGCTATAAAACAATTGCTCGCTAAATAATTCATGATCATGGAGAAATAGAGCATCACTGCGCTGATGCAAATTGCGATCAAAGCCATCAAGGGAGGATGAATCAATGACATTAATTTCCTTGGCATCTCGCCCTGCTAGGGCAGACACTTTTTGCTGATCAATGATATGGAGTTTTTTGAAGGGAGTTAGCCCAACGGAAGGCTGTACCTGGACATTAGAGGCTTGGGTCACAACTTTGGCGGGGTACAGCGCCGTGAGTGGGGCCGGGGTGAGGGCACTGCCAAAGGGAATAGGGCGCTCGGTCTTTTCAAAAATTTGAGCATTCGGGATCCCCAAGGCTTGATAAAAAAGATCTAGTTGGCCGGCAATGGCTCCAGCGAGCTCTTCATTTTGCGGATTTCTAAAAAGCTCTGCCCGTAGATTTTGCAACCAAGGAGCCAAGAGAGATTTTTGCTGGGGTGTGATGCCATTGCCAATGGGGTCAACAAAAAAGCCATCTTTAACCCAGGCGATGCGCTGGTTGAGGGAGGGATGAAGATGACCCCCCGGAACCACCAGAGTGGCCGGACTGGTAAAGCCCAGGGGATGGTTATCCAGTTCTAGCAGATAAAATTGCGACCAAATACTGCTTCCGGGTTGGGGTGGCAGGACGTTATCTTGGTCTCCGGGGCGTAGTTTCCAGAGGCAACGACCAAATTCGGTTGTTTGATAGTCCGGGATGTTAATCTGAGTGGCTTGGATTTCGAGTTTTAGGTTCTCTGCTAGGGCGAGGGTCGCCAAAAAGCCTCGATACTGAGCTAGGAGCCATGCTCTACTGGGGTAGCGGGGGTTCCGCATGGCGGAAATAAATTGCAAGGCCCGGGACCAAGGGCTAGGAATGGAGTTGACTTCCCCGTAGTTGCCAGCTTCAAAGTCTAGGCTGGTGGCAATTTGGTTAAAAAACGCATGGCCTTGGGTCATCCATTGCCCTGGGGCATTGCCACCGCTAAAATCCTGGGTGGTTTTGGGAAGGAGGGGTTTGTAGTTAATGGGATTTGCCATGGAAGTTATTGACCAAGGGTTAAAATTTGGTTGACACTGACATTCAAGGCTAAAAATTGACGGGAAATAAGAGACTGCTCCCCGCAAAAGACCGTTTCGTCGTATAGCCCTTCATTAAAGGTTAAGACTGTTACTTGGGACTGCTCAGGGTCTACGATCCAGTATTCTGGCACTTCCATGGCGGCATATTCTGAGCGTTTATAACGATAATCGCGCTTGACCGACTCGGGACTAACGATCTCGATGACCAGGAGCGGCGCTTCTTCGCAAATGGCCGATCGCCGAAAGATTTGTGCAAATTGAGATTCAGTAATCACGATTAAATCAGGAATACGAGCCTTAAAATCAATAGTCCTAACACCGACTTCCCTCGAACAGAGCCAAGGTAATTGCTGTTGCTCGATCATCTGGTCTAATAGTTTTTCTAGGCGTTTGGCAATAAGAATATGTTCTCCTGTCGGTGGGGCCATCAGCTCTAAATGTCCTCGAACCCATTCATAACGGTTATCGGTGCCATCATCGTAGTGACAATAATCTTCAAAGCTATAGGTTTTTTCCAGGGTTGTGACCATCATCGGCTTCCGCTCCTACATCAGGTTAAAAAGGGCGTGGGCTAATCCATAGACCCCTTTGCGAACCCCAGGGATTTGATCGGCTAACTCGTTTTTGAACCGATCCAGGCGATCGCCGTCTTGATCCGCTTGGCTCCGGGGGCCATCCATTACCAAATTACTAAGATCTTCACCGTAATTTTGGGGGGTATTGAGTTGAAATAAGACCTCGCCTTGACGGTTGGATTTGGCCACCTGCTGGGCCCAGATCAAAAAAGACCGGCTCCAGTTATCCAGAAGTCTGGCGTTGGTGACTTGCTCCTCATCTCCCACCAGGGGAAACTCAGAATCCTGAGACTTAAGACTAAAAAAGCGGGGAAACCAGGGCGCACCCTTAGCAAACTTTTTGGCCCCCAGCAGACGCGCCGCTTCCAGTTCCTTAGAAACGTTGTAGAGCCAGGCATAGGCAAAACGAACTCCCTTGGTCAGGGATTGTTTGACCTCATCCCCGCCGGGTAAATCTCCCCAGGTGAGCCTATCTTGTCCCTCGCGGCTAATGTAAACCGCCTGGGTATTATTGATGGGTTGCGTCCAGCCGTGGTTGAGGGCCAAGGCCGCATAAACTTCCACAAAATGGGCATCATTCTGCTGAGTGGTTCCGCCAGTACTGGGCTTATAGGTTGTGGTTTCTGTGTTACCCAACAGATAGACGCTATCAAAAATATTCTGGGAATGTTCGGTCAAATATTGCAGAGCCGCCTGGGTATTCATGGCAAAAAACTGGGCTTCCGCAAAGACTTTTTGATCGCCGTCATTGGGTCTTTCAAAGCCAAAATAGGGCAGGAGCAAAGAGGCATTGAGATGCAGGCGATCGCGCAATCCCTTCTGTGTCAGGTGATTATTGATTAGCGTTGCGAGAGTGGGCACGCCGGAGGCTCCGGTACCCCCAAAGACACTACCAAAAAGATGAATAGCGACCTCATCTCCCGCACCGCCACCGATCACCGCTTCTATATTAGTAAATAGCCGTTGCCAACTGTCACCATGGTTCAGGTCAGTGAGTTCAAGGCGACTCATCACCGCCGAGCCAATGGGGGGACGCCCCCGAAATCCCACTCGCAAATCCGCGCTTTGTTCGGCGGGACTATAAAGTAAATCAAATAACTTAGCTAAGGGGGGTGATCCAGCCGTAAGAGCTTGTTTATTAAAAATCGTCTCCAAATTATTCTGATTAATCACTTCGGCCAAGGGATTCCAGACTCCATAATCACTGAGACTTCCCCTCATTAAGGGACTCGAACCATTGGCAAACTGTGTTTGAGCTTTAAGGCTGTGGTCTAGATTAATACGGGTACGTTCAGAATTGCCATTGGACGCATCGGCATCCACCAAAAATAAACCGAGGGACGTATCATTGCCCAGGGCACCGACACTGTGGAGAAAAAGGGCTGATTCTAGGCATTTTGCGCCACTGCCGCCCACTCCAATTGCATAGATTTTTCTCATAGTTTTAGCCTCGATAAAGATTGCGGAGAGTCATCGACAGAGGGGGGACATAGCGCATGGACTTCGGTGTGGCCAAGGCCGTCGGTAGCCAAAATAAAAAGATCCAGTCAATAAAAATAAATAGAGGAAACCAAAATACGGGTTCCAGGCTTCGTTTGCCATCAAACCAACCATTAAAAAAGGACAGCCCCATAAAAATGAAGATGCCCAACACGATGAAAAAAAAGGTCATCAACCACCATTGCCATTTTGTGCTTAAAACCTCTTCGGCGCGAGTAAAACGAGAGGTAGATGCCTTCACAATCCAAATAAATGTTAATAATAGACCCAAACCGTAGAGTGACCAACTAATGGGCCATAGGATGGCACTGGACCAATCCTGGATTTGTTTATTTGCCATGGTGAGGGGAATGACGGGGTAGTCGAACAACCAGGGTTGAACCAACAGGACAAAGACGGTGGCAATAGCAATGGTAACGACTAGAGCGATAATTTCAGATAATTTCATAGGTCAAAGATTCGTTTTAGTGATAAGTGGGGCTGGGGGGGATAGACCATAGAACTTATGATTAGTTTAATTACATCTACTTACTTACTGAGTATAGATTCGCCGCCATTAGGCTAGTGTAGGCTCTGGACTGACCTCGGGGCAGTCTAACTGAGAGCCTCAATTTTTAGCTTATCTCCCCGGATTTTGACAATTTATCACTAAAAATGTTAGTCAATAGACATTTTGCTCTAGCGATAGGCTGATCGTATCATTGAGCGGCAAAAACGGGCGTCTTTTCTGTAATCAAAAAATCATAGTTTTACCCCCATGGGGACAAAATTAGTAGTATTGTTTGTTAAATGTTCCGCCGGTCTCTATGAATCTCCTCCCGACTGCTGTGATTATCCTATCGATTGTGATTCCCATGTATAACGAGGAGTCTAGTCTCGGCTATTTATTTGAACGACTGCGGGCTGTGCTAGAAACCCTGGGATTACCCTATGAAATAATTTGTATTAATGACGGTAGTCGGGATAATACCTTGAATCAATTAGTGCATTATCACCAAATTTACCCAGAAATTAAGGTGATCAATTTGTCCCGTAATTTTGGTAAGGAAATCGCCCTCACTGCTGGCATCGATTATGCCCAAGGGAAAGCCGTCATTCCCCTTGATGCGGATTTACAAGACCCGCCGGAATTGATTCCTGCCTTGGTGGAAAAATGGCGCGAAGGCTTTGATATTGTCTACGCCACTCGGCGATCGCGCCAGGGTGAAACTTGGCTCAAGCAGATTACGGCCAAAGCATTTTATCGTACTATTGGCAAGATGACGGCGATCGCCATTCCTCCCAATACCGGGGATTTTCGCCTCATGGACCGCCAAGTGGTGGACGCCGTCAAACAACTACCAGAGCGGACTCGTTTTATGAAGGGGTTGTTTGCTTGGGTAGGCTATCGCCAAACCTCAGTTTTATTTGACCGAGAACCCAGGATTCAAGGAACAAGTAAGTGGAATTACTGGAAATTATGGAATTTTGCCCTGGACGGTATTATTTCCTTTAGTTTAGTACCGCTAAAGGTCTGGAGCTATCTAGGGCTAGTGATTTCCATTTTGTCTATGCTCTACGCCGTGTACTTAGTTCTCAGAACTATTTTTATGGGGATTGATGTGCCGGGTTATGCCTCACTGATGGTGGCAATTTTATTTTTAGGGGGAGTGCAACTGATCAGTTTGGGCGTGATCGGTGAATATTTGGGACGGGTATACGAGGAAGTCAAAGCCCGTCCGCTCTATCTGGTTCGGGATGTCTACGGCCTTGATAAAATAACGAAATCTTAACCAAGAATTTTGTTCTATGTTTCCTAGTCTGATCAAGGTGTTTGAAAGCCCTAAAATTGCGGCGTTACTTTTTTTGGGGTTCGCGTCGGGCTTACCGCTCTATTTGACGAGTCAAACCCTTCAGGCTTGGATGACCACCGAAAATGTTGACCTGGCGGCGATCGGGCTTTTTAGTTTGGTGGCGATTCCCTATTCCTTTAAGTTTCTTTGGTCGCCGTTGCTTGATCGTTATGTGCCGCCTTTTTTGGGTCGTCGTCGCGGCTGGTTGATTGTTACCCAAGGCGGATTACTGCTGGCGATCGCCGCCATGGGATTTCAAGACCCCAGCATTTCCTTAAATCTACTGGCGATCAATGCCCTCTTCATTGCTTTTTTTAGTGCCACCCAGGATATTGCCGCCGATGCCTACCGCACCGATATTTTAGACCCGCCGGAGATGGGGGCGGGGGTGGCGGTTTTTGTTTTGGGCTACCGCGTCGCCCTGCTGACGACGGGATCTTTGGCCTTGATTTTGGCCGATCATCTGCCCTGGGCCTATGTCTATTGGTTCATGGCGGGTTTGATGGTCATTGGTATGGTCACAGCTTGGTTTGCCCCGGATCCCGCCATCGATATTGTCCCCCCGGCCTCCCTGGTTGCAGCGATCGTAGACCCGTTTAAGGATTTTTTTGAGCGCAAGGGTCTCCTCTCCGGCCTGATGATTTTGGTCTTTATCGTGCTCTATAAATTGGGCGATGCGATCGCCAATAATATGTCCACGCCTTTTTTATTACAAACTGGCTTTAGCCAAACCGATATTGGAGCGATCAAGGGCGGCATGGGTCTGATCGCCACTATTGTTGGAGCCTTAGCCGGGGGAGCATTTCTCAGCCGTTTAGGGATTAATCGCTCCCTTTGGCTCTTTGGCGGCTTTCAGGCCCTTAGCAATTTGGCCTATCTTGCCCTGGCAAATTTAGGTAAAGATTATGCCTTTATGGTGCTGACTATTAATATTGAGAATTTTTGTGCCGGGTTAGGGACAGCGGCCTTTCTTGCCTTTTTTATGAGTCTTTGTAATAAGCAATTTTCGGCGACTCAGTACGCTTTGCTCTCTAGTTTGTACGCCTTTAGCCAAAATATTTTAATAGCTCCAGCGGGCTTTATCGCTAAGGAAACCGGCTGGCCCCTGTTCTTTTTTTTGAGTTTTTTGGCATCTTTTCCGGGGTTAGCCTTACTGCCCATTTTTGCGCCCTGGAATGGAGATACGTCCTTGGAAATGGCAGAGCCCGCCCTGGGTCGCCCAGGATCAGAAGATAAAGATCTTCTGCCCTAGATATCTCGGATTCTGCCGTCGGTGCTAAGCTGGTGTCTAGTTATTGTGACGTAGCTGGTTTGGGCCATTGCAGACCAAAGCCCTGGGGAAGGCCCTCACCTTAGACCAGGATTGCGTTGCTAGGTTTTCTTGGAAGCACCTATGTCTAATTCCCCTCGTCCTTACCAAAGCCGTTTATTTAATTTTCTCAATCGTCAGTCTATTCAGTGGCGCGACCGCCTGGGGGAAACCCTACGACAGATTAAAGTAGCGGCGGAATGGGGTGTACAGGCGATTGTTCATCCCCTCTACTGGCTCCTGCACCCCCAAGAATGGCTCGGTCCCAAACTCAGTGGCGGTTCCTCTACGTCCTCTCTGGGCCCAAGTCAAGACTATTTGAGCGATCCGCCGGTAGACCAGCCTCTGACCCAGGTATTGGGGGCGATTCAACCCTGGTTTGAGTTAGATGGCGGCGAGGCGATGCCTTTGCCCCCTACGCCCCAGCGGGAAATTCGCCTACCCGGTTCCTTTTTCACCGCCCTGCGGGAGCAGTTAAAACAGGGACATTCTCCCCAAGCCCTCCCCTCCGCTCCAGCAACGGCTACCCTCGCTCTGCCTCCAAGTCCCTTAGCCCAATTGGGCCAGCACTTCAAACAAACCTTTTCCTCCCAGCCAGACCTGATTATTCAGGGTCTCGCCTGTCAGTGCGGGGATGCTAAAAGCTCACGCCAGTTAGTCCTAATTACATCTAACAACGAAATCCTCGATATTCTGTCTGAGGAGCAAAAAAAAGAACTAGAAACAGTTATTCGCCTAGAATTAGCCAATTTTCACTATCAACGTCGGATTCAATGGGCTCTGACTCAGCAAAGCTTGGGCATTATTCCCCTGATTAGTCCCGAAACCCGTGACGTCGTCGCACCCCTCAAATGGGTCTGGCAAGGGCTTCAGTTCTGGGAAAGTCGCCGTTGGCCCACCGTATTGCCCAGTGCCAATGTTAGCGCCCTAACCATTACTGCTCCCAGCGCCATTAAAGCGACAAAACCTCAATCTAAATCTGTTCCCGACCTTATCCCGTCTTTGCAAGCAGAGTTAATTCAGCGGCTCCAGTCTGCGGGAGGGCAACTGCAAAACCAATGGCACCACCTGAGCCAACAAGCGCAAGAAATCATCGGCACTTCGTCTCATTTATCCGTGCATGAGCCTGATCCTTTTCAAATTCAGGTGATTATTCAAGCGGCGATCGCCTATTTTTTCGGTACGGGTCAGCAGGTTTCCTTTGCGGGAGAAACGGCGACGTCCTTAACTGGTCAAGACGAAGACCCCTGGCTATCCTGGGATGACCTCTTTTTGGAGAGCAATCCGACTTCTTTGATAGCAGCTGGGGCAGGAAGCCTAACTAAGACTTCTACCGTTCAAATAACGACTCCCTCCAATAAAGCCCCGGTTTTAACAATTTCTAACCTAGATTTCAGCGAAGATTTGCCGGATCTGTGGCAAGATGAAACCCCGCAATCCCCAAGACTGCCCGCCCAACGCCAGGGTATGGTCTGGAATAATCCCTGGGCAACGGAGTTAGAAACCGCCTTTGATTGGATTGAAACCGATGCCAGACCTGCGGGCTATCAATACCATTTTCTAGAATTGATTTTGGCCGGGCTAGACCGTTTGGTGCTCTGGCTAGAAGAAAACCTACGACGATTAATCCAGTGGTGTCGGCAGACTCTCTGGCCAAATCTCAAAAAACTAACTCACTAATAAGTAGTTAGCTGTAAGTGAACTACCCATAACTTGTATGCTTTATCCCCCCCAGCCCCCCTTTTGTAAGGGGGGAGATAGTGCAGACAACCCGGCTTCCCTTTCTAAGGGAGGTGCCAAAGGCGGAGACCTGTTAAGCTCCAAGCTCGACAATTACAGGTTAAAGCTCAAGGTTTGCAGGTTCAAGCTCAAGTCTTCAAGCTCTAGGGTCAAATAGTCGAGGTCTAAACTCAAGTCTTCAAGCTCTGGGGTCAAATGGTCGAGGTCTGAGCTCAAGTCTTCAAGCTCTAGGGTCAAATGGCCGAGGTCTGAGCTCAAGTTTTCAAGCTCTGGGGTCCAATGGTCGAGGTCTAAGCTCAAGTCTTCAAGCCTAAACCTCAACTACCCATGTTCAGAGGTCAAAGCGTCGGGGTTTCAGCTTTATTTTTCGACTATTCAATGGTTATGAAATCCCCCCGTCCTACGGACTCACCCCTTATCAACCGGAGCTTTGAAGATAACATTAAATGTGAACGCAAATATTTCGAGCCGAATAATGGTAGCAACCCCTGAAACCCTTCAAAATTTTGTGCAATATTGCCAGCAACACGTCAAGGGGGACGAAAAATCGGAATCCCAGACCTTTTTGACGAAATTTTTTCAGGCCTTTAGCCATGAGGGCATCAAAGAGGCGGGGGCGGAGTTTGAGCAACGGGTGAAGAAGAGTAGTAAAAACGATAAAACAGGCTTTGCGGATTTAGTTTGGCCGCCTAGGCGGGGAGTGCCTGGGGTGGTGATTGAAATGAAAAAGCGGGGCACGGATCTGGCGTTGCATTATTCCCAGCTTGAACGGTATTGGATGCGCCTCACGCCGAAACCCCAGTATTCAATTCTTTGCAATTTTGATGAGTTTTGGATTTATGACTTCAATAATCAGGTGGATGAACCTGTGGATCGGGTCACGCTAGGGGAATTGCCTAAACGCCTGGGTACGTTTTCCGGCGTTGCTTAATTCAGGTATGAATGCGAACCTTGCACATATCCAGAAGGTAGTTTGAATCAAGGTTTAAAAAGTGGTATTTTTAGAGATTCATATTGCAAATCAGCAACGCCACTTTTTCCTCCCTACTTCTTTTTCTAGTTTACCCCTCCCACACAAACTCAGTTGGAACCAGGAATATAGATCAATTAACCCCTTAACCACAGGGGGAAAAGGGGCCAGGATCATTATAAAATTCGGAAAAAAATTTATTTGAAACCCACCGCCGCTTGCCAAACAAAGGCAAGAGCAAGGAAGAATAATGGAATAATCGGCAGGACATCCACGAGGGGGTCAAAAATTTGATAGGCTTCGGGTAATTTGGCGAATAATAATGCAATTTCCATTGGTTGAGTTTCCTTATTAACAAGCGGATCAAGATATCTTAAGTCTAGATCCTACCACGATTGGCCGCGGACGTTTTGCCCCAATCTGGCTCGGCATCGGGCTAGACGGCACCAAGATTTGTTTACCGAAACCAGCTCAGAACCCGAAAGAAACAATGCTGACACCCTCAGAGGCGTTTACAATAGGTAATGATTTGAAGCAATTCGTCAAAATGCAGTCCCAAATTTTTGACCCATTCAGCTTAATCCCCTTGAGCGAACACCTTGCCCCTTATGACACTCCCCAGCACAGGCATCGATGAGCAACCCCACCTCTGTTTTGAAAGAATTGTTGCAGGTTTTCCCCGAGTGGCGACTGCAAATGTATTTCAAATCTTCCTTAACCGCTCTCTCCCATGCGATGGAGGATCAGGTGTTAGCGGATCAAGACCCTCCACTCATTATCGCCAGTTTCCAGCGGGAGCGGTTTTATCGCCAAGAGGCCCATCGCTATCGCCGCATTGCCGAACAAACCAACCAGGTTTATGTCCTGTCTGCGCCGGAAGCCGAGTTTAAACACAGTTCTGATGTATACGAAACCGTCGCCTTTGATAGCGACGATGCCCTGAGTCAAGAATGGCACTTGGCAGTGATTGGCAGTCACTACGCGAGTTGTTTGATTTGCCGGGAACGTATCCCCTCAACGGCGATCGACAATAATCGCCGTTTTGAAGGTATTTGGACCTTTGACCGCCATGTTAGCCAAATTGCAGCCGACATTCTCCTGCGTCGTATCTTGGCCTATCGACCGGAGCTGAAGGCGAAGATTGCCTCGGCTCAAGCCCGATATTTGCAACCACCCCCCGTGCCCAGTCAAAGCGTTGTTGAATCTCCCTTCGCTAATCCTGACCCCTTTGTGCAACGATTGGTGACCTACCTCCAGGCGGGACAGTATAAATTAATTAAAGCCAACCGCTCTCTGCTGGTGAAGGAGCAAAAAGAACGGCTTTTAAATTCGATTACGACCGCCATTCGCCGCTCCCTCAATCCCGAAGAAATCCTGCAAGTAGCCGTCGAAAAACTAGGAGAAGGGCTAGGGGTCTGCCGTAGTGTGATTTATCGCTGTGAAGCGACGGATCAAACCGCCATGATTTCCCACGAATTTTTACACGATGGCATTCCGTCTATCAAAGGGCAAGCCTGGCCACTTAAGCATAATCCCTTATTTCAAACCGTGGTTGAACAACGGGACTCCTTGGTGATTGAGAATGTCCTTAGTGACCCGACAATCTTGGCTAAATCGAATAATAAAACGGCAACCCCCATCAAACAGTTGGTACAAAGTTGTTCAATTTTATCCTGGATGCTGGTTCCTATCTTCTATCGTGATCGCCTGTTGGGAATGATGGAAATACACCATTGTGGCCCGGCCCCCACCGCCTGGCACAAGGATGATATTGCTCTGGTAGAGGCGATCGCCACCCAGGTCGGGGTAGCCCTGATTCAAGCCGAAGCCTATGCCAACCTGCAAGAACTGAATGAACAACTCGCGGCCCTCGACCGGACTCGCTCCAATCTTGTCGCCATTACGGGGCATGAATTGCGGACTCCGCTTTCTACCATCCAAGTCTGCCTCGAAAGTTTGGCCACGGAACCGGATATGCCCGAAGAATTGCGGCAGGTGATGCTGAATACGGCTCTCTCCGATGCCGAGAGGATGCGTAAATTAGTCCAAGATTTCCTGACTCTGTCCCAACTCGAAAGTGGCCGCATCGAATGGAATACGGAGCCGATTTCCTTGACGGAATGTGTTGAACTTTCCCTGAGCCACATGCGGGCCCACAACCGCAACCAAGAACTCCCCAAAATTATCAATCGGGTGACGGACGATGTACCCATGGTGCAGGCCGATGGGGAATGGCTCGTGGAACTATTGGCTAAACTCCTGGACAATGCCATCAAATTCACCGGTTCCCAGGGCAAAATAACTCTAAGCGTCAGTCAGCGGGACACCTATTTGCTCGAAGTCAGTATCACCGACACCGGGCGGGGCATTGAACCCAGTCGATTAGAAACAGTATTTGATCGTTTTTATCAAGAAGAAGGAGCACTACGGCGTAGTAAAGGAGGCACAGGACTAGGACTGGCCATTTGTCGTCAAATTGTCCATGCCTGGGGAGGGGAAATTTGGGCGGAGTCCGCCGGCAAAGACCAGGGAAGTAAATTTCATTTCACCCTGCCCATTGTGCCCCTCTCTCCGGTTGAGAATAGCGGAGGGCGCAAAGCCACTAAATCTCCCCGGAGGACTCCCCGCCGCCAAAAATCCGCCTAGGCCAAAAACTGCTGGATACGAGTCACGGCTTCTTGGAGAACCGCCGGCTCTCGCACCAAGGCAAAGCGGACAAAGCCTTCCCCCGCAGGGCCAAAACCCGCCCCCGGTGAGGCGGCAACCCCCGTTTGCAATACTAATTCTCGACAAAATTCCATAGAACGACCCTGCCAAGGCTGCGGTAATGTTGCCCAAACGTAGAGGGTCGCGGGGGGCGTGGGCACTGACCAGCCCGCCTGGGTCATCGCTTTCACAAAGGCATCTCGTCGGGTTCTAAAGGTTGTTACGGTAGCTTGTACCAAGGAGGGGGGACTCTCTAGGGCAACGATCGCCGCTTGTAAAATACCTTGATATTGATTAAAGTCCACCACGGCCTTAATCCGCCGCAGAGCCAGGATCAGATCGGCATTGCCAATGGCAAAGCCAATGCGAAACCCGCCCATGTTGTAGGACTTAGAAAAGGTAAAAAATTCGATACTCCGCTGTTTTTTGGGGTCAGCTTGCAGGATCGAGGGAGCCAACTCTGGGCCAAATACCATATCCAGGTAGGGAAAATCGTGGACTAAAACTAAGTCGTGATGCTCACAAAAGGTAACTGCGTCTTGGAAAAACTCTAAGGGGGCGATCGCCGTGGTGGGATTATGGGGATAGCTCAGGATCATGAGCTTCGCTTTCGCTAAAACCCTTGGAGGAATATCGGCAAATACCGGCAAAAAGCGATGTTCCGGGCGCAGGGGCATCGGATAAATCTCTCCTCCGGCTAGATACACTCCCCCCGCGTGGGACGGATAACCCGGATCGAGCAGGAGAGCCACATCCCCCGGATTGAGAATGGCTAGGGGAAGATGGGCCGTGCCTTCTTGGGAACCAATCAGGGGAATAACTTCAGTGTCTGGATCCACGGCTAATCCAAAGCGATGGTCATACCAATGGGCGATCGCTTGACGAAAGGGCAAAGTACCATGGTGCAACAGATAACCATGGGTGCGGGAGTCTTGGAGAGACGTTGCGATGGCGTTCAAAATCAGAGGATGGGTCGGCAAATCCGAAGATCCTAGAGATAGATCGATCAAGGATTGTCCTTGCTGACGGGCTTGGGCTTTAGCCATATCCATATCTGCAAAAACATTGGTATGTAGAGCCTGTAATCGTTGGGAAAATTGCATAAAAATGAGTTAATGAATGGCTGAAGTCTCCGCGAGATTATTAACCGCTAAATCAAACCAAAAGGTCGTTCCCACTCCCACTTCACTGACTAAATGAATTTGGCTATGGTGCTTATCAATAATATTTCTGACAATCGATAACCCTAATCCCGTGCCTTCTAGGGTATGGACTCGGTTTTCAACCCGATAAAAACGATCAAAAATAGCGGCTTGATCATCGGCATCAATGCCAATCCCCGTATCATTGATTTCTAGACGAATCATGGGAACGGAGGTCTGATGTTCTCCGTCGCGGTGGGCAGAGACCTTATAGGCTCGAATCATGATTTTTCCGCCCGCTGGGGTAAATTTGACCGAATTTCCCACCAAATTCGTCACCACCTGGAGTAATAAATCGTAGTGACCTAGGGCGTGGGGCAGATTAGCCTCTAACTCATGGCACAACTGGAGTTCTCGTTCTCTGGTGGTGAGTTGATAGGTGCGGAGACTTTGTTCCACCAGTTGATGGAGATCAAGGGCTTCTAGGTGATAAATTTTAGACGATTCCAGACGGGATAAATCTAAAACATCGTTGACCAAGCGGGTCAGGCGATCGGTTTCATGGTTGGCCGTTTCTAAAAATTCCTTTCGTTCTACTTCCGTTAAATCTTCCCCAAATTCACTCAGGGTTTCAATAAAAGACTTGATATTAAATAAAGGAGTCCGCAATTCGTGGGAAACATTACTAATAAATTGACTTTTGGCTTCATTGAGTTCCACTTCCCGCGTAATATCTTGAACCGTCATGACAATGCCCTTGAGGGTTTCCCTCGATTGGTCAAAGACTTGGGTCAACATCAAGCGAATGGTGCGTGGGACCGGTTGGGTTAGGGTAATGCGAAATTCTTCGGGCGCAAAGACAATTTCCGAGGCATTGGGAGGCGCTTCTGGAACTAAGGGATGGTGGTCGTTGGTCAAGTCCCGCAGGGGTTGAGTCAACTGAGCCGTAATTTCCGGAGGCAGATATTCTAAGATATTTTGCCCGGTCACATCCTGCCCTTCCCAGGCAAAGAGACGGCGAGCGGTGGGATTAACTACTAATAATTGCAAGTTGGTATCCACTAGCATCGCACCATCGGCGATCGTTGAAACCAAGGTATCTAACTTGGCTTTTTCCGCCGTCATTTCTTCGATATTTTGCTCTTCGTAGCGTTCAAGCCGCTCGGCCATTTCATTGAAATTGACGATTAATTCGCCCAATTCTCCGCCAAAGGGGAGGGTGATCCGTTGTTGAAAATTCCCGGCGGCAATGCTTTTCACCCCAATTAATAATTCTTTGATCGGTTGGGTAATAGTCAGGGCATTGAAGACCGCGCCCAAAATCACCATCACCCAAATAGAGATAAAAACGGCGATCGTCACATCGCGGGTGAGGTTGGATGAGTTGACCACCGCCGGATTGGAATTGATGCCGAGGGCGAGTACGCCGAGATAGCGTCCTTCGTGGCGCAGGGGAACAAAAACATCGGTGACTTCGCCGTGGGGAGTGCGGTGCTGACGGACGAGGGGCAGGTCTAGGGAATCAAAATCGGAAGTCGGCAACTCAATGCGCCGCTCTAGGGTTAGGGAATTTTGTACCGTGGGTTCTGAGTAGGGAACCCCAAAAAAGATTCGTCCTTCGGGGTCGGCATAGATCATATAGCCGATATTAGAGGTACTGCCATAGAAACGACTGGAAAATCGGGCCAACTCGCTGAGGTTGTCCTCGGCAATCATGGGAGCTACGTTAGCCGATAGTAGGAGTCCTAGGTCTCGCCCAAAGCGAGTATCCACCAATTGGGCGTCGCGTTGAATGGTGTTGACTGCCCAGAAAGTTAAGCCGCTCATAAACAAAGACACAACCAATGTTGCCGCCGCCATCAGGCGAGTTTGGAGAGGAAATTCCGACCACCAACGATGAACCGTGGCTCGAATGGTATGTAAAGACTCCAACAAGGCTAATTTCCGGTAGGGTCAGGACGATAGAGGTTCATCTATTATTACATTTTGCTTGTCTGAGAGTTGCTCTGGGGGGACAGACTCGCTTGTGGCCAATTCCAGCAAGCCCGAAGGCGGGCTAATTTCCAGGCGTTGTTGAACGAGATCTACCATCGGCACGATCGCCTGAACGAAGGGAATTAAAACTCGCTGGGCCGGTTCCGAGTTTGGATTATCCAACTGAACCTCTAGTAAATCATTTCCGGCCTCAAAGAGGTCACTCACAACGCCGATATAGTTTCCGGTCAGATGGTCATAAACGTTTAGTCCGATTAAATCCCTGACATGGTATTCATTTTTGGCCAAGGGCAGGCGATCGCCAGCGGTGATCAGTAAACGCGAGCCCACTAAACGTTCTGCTTCGTTGCGGTCTTTGACGTCAGCTAACTGCACAATAAATAAATTTTTACCCGGTACTTGACGACCCGAGAGCAGGTTCACGGGCTGGGGCGGTTCTCCTTTCGGAGATTGGAGCCAGCGAGTCCCTTTTTTTTCAAAGCGTTGGGGAAAATCCGTCGTTGACAAGACCCGCAATTCACCCCGAATGCCCTGGGCGGCGACGATAGTACCAATTTCTAGCCACTCTTCGGGCCCTGGGGACGTTGACATGGAGATTTTCCTCAAAAAACCTAAAAGGTTTTGTCACAATATGGTGCAGAACAAGGAAGCTCCGCTGGTCTCATACCCTCAATCTAGCAGGAAAGGGTCAGCGGAATCTCAAGCCCTTCTCTGGCCATCAGGGTATTAGGAAAGATTTTTTGGGCTTCGCTGGCGATCGCCGTTAGTTGGCCATCTTTGCGAGTAGGTTCATGGTGAAACAAGACTAATTGCTTGACCTGGGCGGCTTGGGCGACTTTAATCGCTTCTTGCCAGGTCGAATGCCCCCAACCGACGCGACTGCACTGGGGGTCATAGTATTCCGCATCGGTATAGGTCGCATCGATAATCAAAACATCGGCTTGATCGGCCAAGACCAGAACATTTTTATCTAATTGCTGGGGGAAATGCTCAGTATCTGTCACAAAGGCGACGGTTAGACCACACCAGCTCACCCGATAACCGATCGCCTCGCCGGGGTGATTGAGTTTACGATTTTTAATGGTAATGTCTGCTAAATGAAGGGTTTCGCCAATTTCCAAATCAAAAAATTCTAAATTGCCCTGCATAATCTGCAACGGCACCGGGAAATTAGGATGGAGCATTTGGGCGTGGAGGCGTTCTTGAAGGGTGGTGCCATCGGGCGTGGGTACGCCATAGATCTTAAAGTGGTTGCCCCTGCGAAAGGCTGGCTCAAAAAACGGGAAGCCTTGAATATGATCCCAATGGCTATGGGTAAAAAAGAGATGACCGCCCAGATTAAATTGCCCGCCTAGGGATTCCCCCAAAAGTCGTAACCCTGTGCCACCGTCAAAAATCAAACGTTCTCCTCCGACCTGCATTTCCACACAGGTGGTATTGCCACCATAGAAAACGGTATCCTTGCCAGGACAGGGAATACTACCCCTCACCCCCCAAAATTTAATCAGAAATTGATCGCTAACCATAATTTTTATCCTAGGGCAAATAGGAAACCTGGGCTAGGGCTTGATTTTTCTAATGAACTAAGGGCGGCGGGGGCGGGCAATGCCAATGCATCCAGGTTCCATGGCGGGGGTGTTCAAAGCCTAGATAATGGGCATGGAGCCAATAGCCAATGTCACTGGGAATAGGATTGCGAGAGTCAATATCGGGTTGTTTTGGGACTCCACCTCGCCCATAGAGAGGGTCGCTCAAAAGAGGATAACCAACGGCGGCTAGATGAATACGAATTTGGTGCGGCCTGCCCGTGAAAATATGTACTGATAGCAGGGTGCTGTCCGGCGATCGCCGTAGGACTTTAATTTCACTTTGGGCCACTTTGCCGGTAGCAATGGCACTGTAGAGATAACCCAGCCCTGGGTAGGGAATTTTGCCGATGGGTTGATTAATACAAAAATGGTCTGGCAGGTCACTTTTGCCGATCAAGGCACGATATTCCTTATGTAAACGACGATCGCGCAACTGTTGGCTCAAATGAGAGCGGGCTAACGGCGATCGGGCAATCAGCATTATGCCAGAAGTGCCTCGACCCAGACGATGAATCGGTACAGGGTTATCCTGAGGATAGCGTTTTTGCAGTTGATGCAGTAGCGTATGTTCTAGATAGCCGCCACCGGGTAAAACCGGCAAACCGGAAGGCTTGGCAATGAGCCAGAGGTCAGCGTCTTCAAACAAAATCTCAAACTCTAGGGGCACAGTCGGCTCCACCCAGGGAGGACGATGATAGTACAATACTTGTCCCCGGCAAAGAACGGTGTCGGGCATACTTTTTTGATCATCGACTAAAATTTGTCCCGCTTCAATGCGAGTCTGCCACTGCTGGCGCTGGGAATGGGGATAACGCTGGCTATAGTAATCCAGCAGAGTTTGGCCGATCGCCTGGGGAGTCACGATGTCTCGATAAATCCAGCCTTGATTCATTATTAACCTGGCGATCGCCGTTTTTGTAAAAATGGAAAATTTTTATTAGATAAATGCAAATATTCGTGTCTAGTAAGTATTTCATTTAGAATTCTTCTCGCATATCGAGGGGGGGCTGCTCCCTAGTTGCCATAAAGTCATCTGAGAATTGATCTAAGCTTTCAGTTAAGGATTGCCAAGGGTTATCTTTCGCAATTAAAATAATCGTACTCCCAATTTTTTTAATGTAAACTTCGCTTCCGGCTATCGTAAAGTCTTCTGGTAAGATCACGATTTGATGAGTGCCATCGGTGCTAATTTGGGCGGTATTCATGATGTTACTCCTGGGGTAAGTAAGAGTGTGTTTTAGAAAGATTGGCGATCGCCGAAAGATCGGCTACGCGATACACCATTTTTTTGTAATAATTCTAATCATCAAGTTTGGCAAATATCCACTGCTTCCTTGATGACATAAATTAAATCTGGCATGTCACAGGCAATCACTTCGTTTGGTAAATGCTTATGATGAGGAAACGTTGACAGGTCTGGAAAATGAGGGGCACTATCATAACGAAAAACCAAATTATTACTTTCATTTTGAAAGTGATAACGATAATCCAAGAAGTCTAATCTATCCTCTTTGATGGTCATAGCTTGATTAATCACCAATAAATATCCTGTATTCCATCGAATACGAATTCTTAAATTTGCACGATCTGGTGTCAAAATCTCTTCTAAATAATGCTCAATATAAACATTATTTAGCATCTTTAGATAGGCTTCAATCTCTTTAAGATAGCTGTCTAAATAATCATGCAACATGGGAAAGTAGATTAGTTACTTCTGTGCGTAAGGCTAAATAATGACGGTAATCATTAGCCCAATCAATAAAGGGTTCTTCGTCGCCAATTAAGCCATTACTATACAAATTAAAAAACTCCTCTGAGTCCCAATGATATTGATGCTCAAATAGGCTAAGACGTTTAGCAATGGCAACTAAGGCATCTAAGCTAGTCGAATACTCAATTCTCTGTTTTCGCATGGTCATAGCTCCGTTATTTTTAATCTCTTGGGGTCGAATTCCCCGCCGCTTGCGGCGCTAAAATAAATAAATGAGTGAGTATGTTCATAAAAGCCATAACGTAACAGTTTTGCTATACCATCTAGTTTTTCCAGCGAAGTACAGAAGAGCCGTAT
>JBGSZT010000137.1:0-10669 GCA_041750255.1 Synechocystis sp. | reverse complement strand
AGTCGAAGGTGAGAACACTCGTTTAAGACATTATCTTGCCCGACTACATCGCAAAACGTTATGTTATTCAAAGTCGGTGGATATGTTAGGATATTCCATCCGTTTATTAATTCATTATCTAAAGTTTCAAGAAGTACCTATCCCTTACTGATTCATATCTTGATTCAGCAACGCCTCCATCCAGTGTTGAATACAACTATTTCTGACAAAGCCAGCCGCGCGAATCATTTCGTCAATGATCGCAAACTGCTTGACGGAACCTCTGAGCTTGGCTTCGAGTATTAACATGACCAAGAGACTAACTTTATGGCTATATATCACCATAACTTTTGTTTGTTGGTCGAAATTCATCTCGGCACTCAATCAAAGATTAGAGTGCGTGCGAGCCTTCTTTCGACATTGAGCTAAGACGTGCGATTTCGATAATAATCCCGAGTTCCCTTCGCATCGAGGGCTTCGCTAAGACGATGGAGCGCATGAATATAGGCCGCTGTTCGCATTGCCACCCTAAGGTCTTGGGCGATGCCCCAAACGGCTTCTGCTTCAGCCACAATCTTAGTTTTGAGGCGTTGATTCACGTCATCGATTGACCAATACAAACCACTGCGATTTTGAACCCATTCAAAATAACTGACCGTGACGCCGCCGGCATTCACCAAAATATCAGGAAAGATTTGAATCCCTTTGGCCTCTAAGATGGCATCCGCGTCGGACGTGATCGGGCCATTGGCCACTTCAAAAATATACCGAGCTTTCACACTATCAGCGTTATCGGCTCTAATTTGATTTTCTAGGGCGGCGGGGATCAACACATCTACATCGAGGGCTAAAAGCTCTTCATTGGTTAGCCGTAAATTATCGTCAACATTGCAAACACTTTCCTCACAGTACATTCCCGCCAGGTTACGGTGACGACGTTTGTGGGCAATGATTTCGGTGACATTCAAGCCTTTTTCGTTATAAATCCCCCCCTGGGAATCACTCAGAGCCACAATTTTATAGCCCGCTTGGTATAGCAAATCTGCCACGACCATGCCCGCATTACCAAATCCCTGGACGGCGATCGCCGTATTGTGGGGATATTGTTCAAACTTCGGCAACAGGGCTTCCATGATATAAAAAGCACCGCTTCCGGTGGCGGTATTGCGACCAACACTACCGCCCATGGTGACGGGCTTGCCGGTGACCACGCCGGGGCTCATTTTCCGTTGAATGATACTGTATTGATCCATCATCCAACCCATGATCATTTCATTGGTATAGACATCGGGAGCCAAAATATCGATATCTGGGCCAATAAAATCGGCGATCGCCTCAATGTAACCCCGACTCAGGCGCTCTAGTTCTGCCCTGGATAATTCCTTGGGATTGAGGGTAATGCCTCCCTTGGCGCCTCCGAAGGGAAGATTGAGCAGGGCGCACTTAAAGGTCATCCAAAACGCCAAGGATTGTACTTCATCCAAATTGACCGTGGGATGATAACGCACACCCCCTTTGCCGGGACCACGGGTATCATCGTAGCGCACCCGATAGCCTTGAAAAATCCTTAGAGAGCCATCATCCATTCGTACCGGAATCGAAACGCTTAAGCTGGTCTTCGGAAATTTGAGGCGTTCGCTGGCATCGTCGGAAATCGCCCCATAGTTGAGGGCTTTTTCTAGACGTTTACTGGCATCGGCAAACAGACTTCCTGGCATAATGGCTCCATTGATTACCCGGTAATTCTTCTAATCCTAGCGATTTTTAGCCAAAAATTTAGTCCGATTTCCCTAGTGCTTCTTTTCTCCCTTGTAGACTGTCCCCCGGACTTCTAGGATAGTGAATAAGAAAAGGGGAATCTGGGTGAGCGAACAAAATCTTCGTTTTTTTCAGGCAATTCAGCAAGGTGACTGGATTGCAGTCAAAGCACTGATCGACCATGGCATCTCGGTTAACATGGTGGATCAAAAACGGCGATCGCCATTAATGATGGCAATAAGCGCAGGCGATCTAACTGGGGTGGAAATATTGCTATCAGCAGGAGCCGAGGTCAATTTCACAGCGCATCCCCACCGGATCACCCCATTAATGCTGGCGGCATCCCACGCCCATCTGGCTATTCTTGAGGCCTTACTCAAGGCCGGGGCGACGGTCAATCAGGGCAACGATGATGGCAGTTCCGCCCTAATGATTGCGGCCTATCGGGGTGCTAGTCAGCTCGTTGATCGCCTGATCTTAGCCGGAGCCGAGGTGAATTTAGTCGATCAAGACGGGGAGACTGCCCTTGATATCGCTGTGCGAGAGGGACATAAATCGGTCGTAAACCGTCTGTTGCAGGCCGGAGCTGACCCCAATAAATACCATGGCCTAGGCCTAGGAGATAGTTTACTAACCCAAGCCGTGCAACGCGGCCGCATGGATATTGTTGAAAGTTTAGTCAATCATGGGGCTCATTTGACCCTAGAGGCTTGGCTCACCGCCGCCAGCGAGGATCATCTACCCGTGTTGGCCCTTTTTCTTGAGCAAGGCTGGGACATTAATCAAACCGATGAGCAGGGGGAAACCGCTCTCCATCTCGCTTGTCTAGAAGGACACCCGGTGATCGTTGATTATTTATTGACGGCGGGGGCTAGGGTCAATATCATTTCTGCCCATGGTGATACACCCCTTTTAAATGTGGTCTTCCACGACCATCAGGCCCTGGTGGAACGGCTTGTTTTCCATGGGGCGGATATTAATTTGATGGTGAGGGACGAAACTCCCCTGTTAATGGCGATCACCCAGGAGAATATCAGTCTTAGCCAAACACTTTTGACCCTAGGGGCAGACCCAAATTTAGCTGGAAGTGACGGTAAATCTCCCCTAATGGTCGCGGCAGACCAAGGACAGCAGGAGTTGGTTGCATTACTCCTAAAAGCTGGAGCCAATGTCAACGCCCAAGATGAGGGCGGAGCTACTCCCCTAATGTGGGCAAGTTATCGCGGACATTTGTCCGTTGTCCAAAAACTACTCGAAATCCCAGAACTAGACCTGGAACTGAAAAATAG
The DNA here is from genome assembly GCA_041750255.1 of Synechocystis sp. Lineage (GTDB taxonomy): Bacteria > Cyanobacteriota > Cyanobacteriia > Cyanobacteriales > Microcystaceae > Synechocystis. The sequence goes on along the minus strand of JBGSZT010000137.1, from coordinate 7,643 downwards.
AGGCGGTTATACGGCCTTAGGACTAGCCCAATTTAATCAGCATAATGATGTGGCTGATCATTTACAGCGGAGGAGCTAAATAATTAAGCGACCAACGTGTCCCCAAACCAAATAGAATTAGGTTCTAAAGAATTTTTATGCTTCTTGGTATAATCTAAATTTAAATCATTTACCTTGGAATTCAGTAATTGATTATAAATATACTCTAGCAAAAGCTATCTCACCTGAGCTTACCAAAGGTTTTCCCAAACTAACGAAACATACAAAGCTAGACTTCTTTATCTTGTTTGATAGCTTAATATCTATTAAAGCTAAGTATCAGCTTGTAGCCGAATCCTGGACTCAATATATTTATTATAACACCTGCCAGAAAACCATTTTGTAATGTATCATTTGGATCGCCAACTATAAGTCAGAAAGATTTAAAAAAAAGAGAAGGAAAAATCTATTATTGGCGTGAAGAAATTACTAAACTTCGTGCTGATGTGGCATCACTCAGAGGTTGTTTGAGAAGCCCGACCTAATCGCTGAAAGGCCTATTCTCTCGTTGAGAGATAGTGCCTGAAAACCCTATTCTCTCTTTCCACCTGACCCTTTTCAGACATTCTCTCAGATAGAAATTATTTTCTGAGCTATCGTTATCGGGTAATATTCCACCCAGTGACTGTTCAAGAGTGGCAGTTTCAATGGAATACTGAGCTTTCTATGGGGCAAAGTCTTGGTCTCATTCTGCTTCAGTCTCAGCTAATTGGTATTTGCTTTGGCCGCCCTCAATAGTCTTGGAGATCGCCGTTGCAGTTTGCTAAAGTGGGAGCCTGCACGACTTTTTATTTATTATTAGACTATGACCGAACCCAACTTTTGGCAATGGCAAACGTGGCAGGGGTCGCCCTATCTCACCTGTGAGCTTCTTCAGCCTTGGCAACACGGATTTTTTACCCAGGACTATTACCCCCAAACCCCAGAAACCCTGGTCACAGTTTTAGCACCCGACGCATCGGTTTTTCGAGTCAAGCAAGTCCACGGTAATACTGTCCTGACCCCGACAGAAATCACCCAGCGGATGCCAAAGGAGGACACTGATGAGAAATTTCCCCCCGCCGATGGTGTGATCAGTGACGGCCCCCGCCAATCGGTTTGGACCGCTAGCGCAGACTGTACTCCTGCCCTGATCGGGGATACCGTTACCGGTGCAGTGGCGGCTATTCATGCAGGCTGGCGTGGCACGGCCCAGCGTATTTTACCCAAGGCGGTTGAACGGTTTTTAGCCCAGGGGAGTCGGTTAGAAAATGTACGCATTGCCCTTGGCCCGGCGATCGCCGGTGATGTCTACCAGGTTCATCGAGCGGTGGCAGTGGAGGTGGGACATAGTTTAGATGGACTGGTGGAGGGACTAACGGAAGCCCGATTAATCGAAACATTATCAGAGATGCCCAATTCCCCCCTATTACCCGATCCAGACCCGAAAAAAGTGCGGTTGGATGTGCGTAGAATAAATGCCCTGCAATTAGAAGATCTTGGTATTTCTAGCTCACAAATGGCGATCGCCCCCTATTGCACCTATCAAAACCCAGACCGATTTTTTTCCTACCGACGTACCCACGCCAAAAAAGTGCAGTGGTCGGGGATTGTCAGCAATTTGGTTTAGCCAGAAACCAAGGAGGATGTCAAAATAAAGGCTTGCCCCTCGATGTGGATGCCATGACCCCTGCCCTGAGAAAAAATGATAGTGACTGGCGCTTGTTGCTCAAGTTGTTGCCCTACGCCCGTCGTTATCCGCGTCTATTATTTTTATCGGTTTTACTGCTATTACCGTTGGCTTTTTCCGGTGCAGTTCAGCCTTTGATTATCGGCCAGGCGGTGTCCCTCCTACGCCAAGAGTCAGTTTGGCCGTTTTTGGCGGGTGTCCCCCTCCAGACAGCATTAAATCAACTGGTCATGTTTTTATTGGTCACGATCCTGATCCGCCTGGTTTTTGTCGGGGCCCAGGGCTTTTTGGTGCAAAAAATGGGTCAGGAAATCACCGCCGATGTGCGCGAAGATTTGTTTAATCATGTGACATCCTTGTCGATAAACTTTTTTCAACGTACACCCGTGGGACGCTTAGTGACGCGCCTAACCAGTGATGTGGAAGCCTTGGGGGATGTCTTCGCTAGTGGGGCGATCGGGGTTTTAAGTGACCTGATTTCGATTTTGGCGATTATGGTCACGATTTTTTGGTTGCAATGGCAATTGGCTCTCTTGCTGTTAGCAATGTTGGTGCCGGTGACTTGGTTGATTATTTATTTTCAGCAACAATACCGCAAAGCCAATTATGAAGCGAGAGAAGAACTGTCGAAGCTAAATTCGATGTTACAGGAGAATGTAACCGGCATTAATGTGGTGCAACTCTTCCGCCGTGAAACCTATAATGCCAATCTGTTTCGTCAGGTCAATCAACGCTATCGCAAGGAAGTAGACAAGACTATTTTCCATGATTCTGCGGTGTCTGCCACCCTAGAGTGGATTAGTTTAGTGGCGATCGCCGGGGTGTTGGGATTAGGCGGATTATTGGTACTCCAAGAAAATTTAACCTTTGGGGTTCTCGCGGCGTTTATTCTCTACTCCCAGCGATTATTTAACCCCCTGCGGCAATTTGCGGATAAATTCACCATGTTTCAGTCGGGATTTACGGCGATCGAGCGTATTGGCGAACTGATGGATCAGCCCATCGCCATCCAAGACCGAGCCATTACCACCCCCATTGAGGTTAATCCCAGTACTGCCCAAGGGGAAATTCGCTTTGAAGATGTCTGGTTTGCCTACAAAGACGATGACTATGTGCTCAAAAATCTGAATTTTACGATTCAATCCGGCGAAAAAGTAGCCATGGTCGGGCCCACCGGAGCCGGTAAAAGTTCGATCATTCGGTTGCTCTGTCGTCTGCAAGAGCCCACTCGGGGGCGGATCTTGGTGGATGGCATTGATATTCGAGACCTATCCCAGGTGCAACTACGCCGCTTTATCGGAGTGATTTTGCAAGATAATTTCCTGTTTGCCGGGGATGTCAAACGCAATATTACCCTCGGCGAGCATTACAGCCTAGAAACAGTGCAACGAGCGGCTCAACTCACCAATGTAGATAAATTAATTGAAGAACTCCCCCAGGGCTATCACACCGAATTGCGGGAGCGGGGAAGTAATCTGTCCGGCGGTCAAAAACAGCTTTTGGCCTTTGCACGGGTGGCGATCCGAGAGCCCCATATTTTAGTCATGGATGAGGCCACCGCGAGCCTGGATGTGCGAACTGAATCTCAAATCCAAGAGGCTCTTTTGCATCTTTTAGAAAATCGTACTGCTATTATTATCGCCCACCGCTTGTCTACCATTCGCCATGTAGACCGTATTTTTGTCCTAAAACAAGGTGAGATTGTCGAAATCGGCAATCATGACCAACTGCTTGCCCAAGGGGGACTTTACGCCAGTCTGTACCAGTTGCAAATGCTTGGCAAAGACTAGACGTGGGAACGCTGGGCCATGAGCCTTTCTTCTAGGGCCGCGATGCGATGGTAGGCCGCGGTCAGTTGGGCGGTGAGGCGGTGAATTTGCAGTTCCGTCGTTGCTGGTTGGGCCACATCCTTCAACCAAAACGAGGAAGATTCGGGTTTATCCGGCAAAATATCCTTATGATAAAGGTCATTATTTCCAGATAAATCAGTTCCCAAACTAGCGGATGAGGGAGTGGGCTGATCGTTGGGGCTAAGGCTATTAGGGTCAATGCCACTGGACATTTGCCGGCTCAAGGTGAGAACGATGCCGTGAAGTTGGTCAATTTTGTCACTCAATACCTGAATTTGCCCTTGAAGGGAGGATTGATTTACCATAATTTACATTAATTAGCCATTGGAATAGCAAAAAATCGGTCTTTAAATCCTAAAAGCAGGTTTTGAAAAAGGCAAAAACCCATGGATTGATTTAACCTTTTGCCCTTAGCTATGCCAGCAGTGGATAAAATAAGAAGCTAACGTTGCGGAGTAGGGATTAGGAATGGTGCGGATTGCGGTTATTGACTACGATATGGGGAATTTGCACTCCGTTTGTAAAGGCATCGAAAAGGCGGGAGGCCAGCCCTATATTACGGATTCCCCCTCAGAATTAGCCCATGCTCAGGCGATCGCCTTACCGGGAGTAGGGTCTTTTGATCCTGCTATGCAACATTTATCGAGTCGAAAATTAAATCATCCCATCCGCGAAGCCATCACAGCAGGGAAACCCTTTTTAGGCATTTGTTTGGGCTTACAAATTTTGTTTGACGGCTCAGAGGAAGGACAAGAAGCGGGTTTAGGCATTATTCCGGGAGTCGTGCGGCGCTTCCGGTCTGAACCGGGCTTAACTATTCCCCACATGGGCTGGAATTCCCTCACGGCAACTCAACCTGATCATTTTTTGTGGCAGGGGTTACCGGCAGACCCCATGGTTTATTTTGTCCATTCCTATTATGTTGACCCCCTCGACCCCAGCATTACTGCCGCCAGCGTCACCCACGGCCACCAAACCGTCACAGCGGCGATCGCCAGAGATAACCTAGTGGCGGTGCAATTTCACCCGGAAAAATCCTCAACCTTGGGTTTGCAGATGTTGGCAAACTTTGTGCAACAGGTTGAAAATTATCAGAACAATCAGGTTAAAACCCCGACGGTTTGACCTCTAAGCATGGGGATTTGAGCCTTAGTCCTGAAAACTTGAGCTCAGACCTCGACAACTTGACCCCTGAGCTTGATCATCCGAGCTTGAACCTGCAAAGGTTGAGCATTGACCTACAATGACCGAGCTTGGAGCTTGATGATTTCAGCGTGAGGCTTTGGCGATCATACTTTGACCTCAAAACTCCGAGCTTAGACCTTTTTACAATGGCATCGCTTTGCCCCAATCCGCCGTTGTCAAGGGTTTGCAAAAAATCTATGGACAGCTCCCCTAGGATTTTGAACCTCTGCGATCATTATTCTGCGAGGGATTGCTCTGCTTTGCTATCCAATAGATGGATCTTATTCACGGCGATCGCCATAGATAACCTAGTGGCGGTGCAATTTCACCCCAAAAAATCCTCAACCCTGGGCTTAAAGATCAGAGTTTAAAGATGGTTCTTCCTTCATGGGTTTAGCGATGCTACGAGCTGTAGGTTCTTTTTCAAAATCAAAGCTTTTGTTCTTTGTCATGTTTTCTTCCGATGGTTTACCTAAATATTCCATACTTCAATCATGCCTCAAAGACACGGAAAGATGCCGTGGTGTAAAGAGGGGACGGATGTATGTCAAATTAGTGATGAAGGTGACAGGATAGGTTACGCGATGGATTTTGAAGGCTTTGATTGGGATGAGGAAAAACGATGGTCTAATATAGAGAAACACGGGATAGACTTCGTCGCTGTACCACCTATTTTTACCCACCCTTACATAGTCAGAAAAGATAAGCGACAAGACTATGGAGAAGTAAGGATGATTATTTTAGGGACGATAAATAGGGAAGTATGTTCTGTTACTTATACCGTAAGACAAGGGATTTGTAGGTTTATTAGTGCCAGGAGAGCCAATGATAGAGAGAAGAAAATCTACCAGGAGAAAAGTTCAACTAAAACTCAGGAGCAAACGGACTAAAAAAAGTGTTCCGTCAGTGAACATACTGGTTATTCTCAAAAAAAGAAGAGAAACAGACCTAAGCGACTGGGAACGGGTTCGCTCAATGACTAATGAAGAAATTGAGAAGAATGCTCTCTCAGATCCCGATGCACTGCCTTTTGACGATGAGTGGGAAGATGCCGATGTGATTTATCCAACTCAGAAGGATTTAAGCGTGGCACACACACTCATTCAGTAGTCCGCATGCACTTTTTTGACTGTTTATCGCCTTATCGCCACATTCATTGCAATCCAGTTTCGGGTTGCCCAGGGATGAGTCTACCGTAGGCTGACAGTCGAAGACACGATTAACCCAAGCCCAGGGATTTAAGTCTCTTCTCACCAAAGATCAGGGTTTGAAGATGGTTTTTCCTTCATGGGCTTATCAATGCTAGGTTCTTTTTCCAAACCAGGAACTTTATCAAGTCCTGCCTCACTCCATCACTAACCGCAAACCGAGGTAGTCGTAGTCGTAGTCGCGGGTGACCGTGCCACGGTGGGGGGAACGAAAACAGGCAGGGTAGTCGTGCCATGAGCCACCCCGGAGTATTTTATAACTAGTTTGAAAATAGTTGTCATTCCAGGCACTCCCATCCACTGGTGCTCCTTCATAGCTATCATGCCAACCATCCTCGCACCATTCCCACACATTTCCGTGCATTTCATATAGCCCCCATCCATTGGGCGCAAAGCTTCCTACTTCGACTGTTTCTTGCCGATACTGCCCTTTTTTTTCCTCTGCATAGGTATAGTTGCCATCGTAGTTCGCTAACTCCACTGTTATCGTTTCCCCACAGTTAAAGGGCGTGCTCGTCCCCGCTCGACAGGCATACTCCCATTCCGCTTCACTCGGTAATCGATACCGCTTTCCCGTCCGCTCTGATAGCTTTACACAAAACTCTTGGCACTTATCCCATGTCACCTTCTCCACCGGGCGATTTTCCCCTTTAAACCTTGCCGGATTATTCCCCATAATCGCCTGCCATTGAGCTTGGGTTACTTGATACTTTCCTAGCCAATATTCAGGCACTGTTACCCGATGTTGCGGTTCTTCTTTCCCCTTTGACCAATCTTGTTTTTTCTCACTGGCTGGCGATCCCATCAGGAAACTTCCCCCTGGAATATAAACCATATCCATAAATATGCCAGATCCTAAATTTTCTTGATAATAATATGCTCTCCCTGGTGTTCGTTTTATAATTTCACCTTTTCTATTCACGGTCACTGATTCAAACATGAACTCATTTATTTTTATTTTCGAGACTTGATTACTCGTTTGAGGGGATGGTTGTGCATTTGACTGTGTTGAAATAGATGCTTTAGGGGGACTTTGTGAACCTTCTTTTTTTGAGTAGAAATTATTTACATCTTGATATGCTTCCTCCGCCGTTTGATAGCGTGACTTAATTTGATGGGTGACTAACTTGTTTAGGATCTGTGCCAGTTCTATACTTACCTTTTTTCCCGTCAAATGTTTTTGCCATTGCCATTCCGCTTCATCGAAGTCATATAAATCGATGGGTGATTTTCCTGTCAATAATTCTAAACAAGTTGCACCTAAACTATATAAATCACTGGCATACCTTGCTTTTCCCATAATTTGTTCTGGAGCCGTATATCCTAACGAACTTACCTGGGTTCCTGTACGAGTTCCTAAGGATGGGTCAACTATCTTTGAGACCCCAAAATCAACTAGAACTAAATCCTTACCTTCTTTATGAAAAATAATATTAGCTGGCTTAATATCCCGATGGATAATATTGTTGCTATGCACTATTTTAAGCACCACTAACAATCGCTCTAGCACAAAATAAATTTGATCTTCTGATAATAGTCCATATTCTTTGGGCCATTGCTCTAAAGTGAGTCCATCTATAAATTCTTGAATCAAATACTGCCGTTGGTCTTCAGTAAAATATGCAAACAATGTTGGGATCTGCGTTGTTTGTTTGCCCAAATTCTCCAGGTGCTTTGCTTCCTCCGCAAACA
>JBGSZT010000136.1:0-48124 GCA_041750255.1 Synechocystis sp. | reverse complement strand
CTGGTAGAGCTCCATAATAGTCCTGGCTGAAGTGATTTATATCAGCCAGTTTCGGACATCTTGGGCCGCTTCGGTCACGGCATGTCCGTTTTCCTTCTCTTCATCCCGCTAGTCCACCGAGAACTTCCCACTGTCCAGTCTCCGAAGATTTTCATAAATATCGAATCAGGGTGAATGAGAGGATAACATCGTTCAACGGCATCCAAAATAATCACAACAGTTTTCTCTAATCCTTTATATTTATGAGTAGTGGAGATGGTTATGTCGTCTTTTTTTTTATCAGATAATTTGAAATAATTTTGAATATACTTAACGAAGTCATGCAACTTATTGCTTCCTTGGGTATACCAGTAAATGTCGCTTTTTCTACTAAGCAAAACAACTTTTTGATTCTTTTGCAATTTTTCTCCGATAATCCTCAGCATTGCTGGTGTAATTTTATCGCCAGAATGGTGATCTGTCTCCCATTCATTTAACTTAAAATTACCTAAGTCAAGACATTTTACGTTTCCCCTGGCACCCTTATAGGCAACTCCTGCTTCTCCCAGTCCCTTCATCAGAGAGTTACTAACTTCAACGATAGATTTACAGGAACGATAATTTTTTGAGAGGTATAGTTTTTCGGAGTCTGGAAAATATTCGGTAAAATTTTTGAAAAAGCGTAAATCAGAGCCGGCAAAACCATTAATTGCCTGCCAGTCATCCCCAACACAAAAAAATAGTGCCTTAGAATTTTGCTGACGAATAGCATCAATTAAATTATAGAATAAGTCTGAAAAATCTTGATATTCATCAATAAAAATGTATTTAAGACTTTCTATATTTCCTACTCCAGCTTTTCTTCTAAAAGATGTATGACCAGCTTTTACTAAGTTAGCTGCCCTTTGCATTAGTCCATCAAAATCTTCTTCTCCCGTAGTGAATAATCTTTCAAGATAAGCCGAATAAAATATTTGTGCCAGCTCATGAAATCTTGCAACAATATTCATATTTTCTTTCTCTTGAAATTTCTTATATTTCTCAATTTTTTGTTGAAGCTGTTCAGACGTTAAAGATAACTTACGACACCGCTGTATAAACTGACCTATCGCCTTAGTAAATTTATCGATAGTCCGATCTTTGATTTTATCCCAAATTTCTTGATCAGATAATTCTCTGTAGGGGATATTAAGATTGTCAAGCACCTGTTTTATTTTATCTATGAATATGTTTTCCTTTAAATCATCGGGAAACAACTCTAAAAAAGCCCAATTGGAGCTATTATTCCAAAAAATACGTTTTTGTTCAGACATTTCATCGTAGTCAGGGTCACCGCTTAAGCCAAAATACTCTATGATTATTCCTGTTTTTGAGGATTGAAAAATAGTGAAATCAGGACGATAATTTAAGCCATTCCATTCATGATTTCTTTCGTATTTATAAGAAATATCATACTCGAACAAAAAATTAGCAATTAATTTTTCTCCAAAAGACTTATAGCCATTGCCATCCAGTCCTTCTCTAATCATAGAACGTCTTATTTGAAGAATCGTTTCTGGAGATTGTCCATATCCCAAACCTTCAATTTTTTCCCAATCTTTACGAAACTTATCAAGCATTAGCGACTTAATCTTTTTATAAAAATTTGCGTCTTCAAGATGCTCATCAATAATTGACTGTAAAGCCCTACTTTTTGTCTGGACTCCCTCTGATGAATCAAAAAGTAAATCTTCTTCTGGATGTACCAAAGCATAGGATAAGGCATGAAAGGTCATCACATGGGGAAGCTGATCTTCCAATTTTTCAGTTAATCTTTTTTGTATTTCTGCCGCCGCCTTCCGATTAAATGCTAGCAACAACATTTCATGGGGAGCGATTCCACAGTGTTTTTGTAAAAATAATGCACGATTTACTATTGTTGAAGTTTTGCCACTGCCCGCTCTAGCTACAACTTGAATATCATTGTTTACGGAACCAATTGCTGTTAATTGTTCCTGATTAGGTTCAACAGATAGATTTCTGTTAGTCCAAATTTTAAGAAAACTATTTTTAATTTTTTGATATTCATTTAAACTTATCAGCTTTTGAGATTGAGATCTATAAAAATCATCGACATCAATAAAATTTCTTTCAAAATTGGCTTGTAAACTCGTTAAAAATCTCTGTTTTTTATGTTCTCTTTCTAACTTAATCCGTACTTGTTCTAATCTATTTTGCTCTAATACTTTTTTTCGTTCAACTTCTTGTTCTTTCTTGATATTTTCCTGCCTTAATCTCTCCTTCTCTTGTAGTTCTCTCTGAATTTGTTGCTGCCTTAACCTCTCCTCCTCCTGCAATTCCCTTTGTTTAATTTCTTGTTTTTTCTTGATTAGTTGTTGCTCCAATTGTTTTTCTTGTTCTAATCTTTGCTGTCTAATTTTCAATAATTTATTTTCTTCTTTCGCAATATCTTTTTGAATTATATTCTCTCTTTTTAAAATATTATTTAACGCAAGGTTTATGTTAGACACATTATCAATTATATTCTCTGATTTATCTACAATGGCATAGTAGATAATACCTGGGGCATTACGTTTGACTACATCATAGATTTGCCCAAAGCATAGCTTAGATTCGGAGACTGATATATTTAAATTGTCAGCAACAAGTTTATCTCGTTTTTCAGAATCTTGATAATTCTCAGAATTACTTACTTTTAAAAGATAATCATGGTTTATATAGTCCACCAAATATCCTTTCTTTTTGAGAAGAATAATAAGTAAGACGAATATTTCAGAAGAATTTAAAGAAAACCCAGATTCAAGCTTTTGTTGGTAAGAATTCATAACTCACCCATAAAATCACGTTTACTTAAAGGGGATTTTCAATTCGTTTAGTACACTCAAGATTGGTGAACAGCTCAGAAAAATCAATACTCAAATTTGATGCAGAACCTTTCAGTATTTGCTTATGGCAATCTGTTGCCGAGATTTTAATAGTTTCAGCAACAGATCCCTCCATTTTTATCGTCCTAGGAGGGGTCGCCAGAGATCCGGCTCAAAGGATTCACCCTTCAACATCCGATTCCAATAAACCCAGGGCAAAACGTAGCGTTTGAGTAGCCACATACTGCCGCGTTCCTGGGTCGAGTCAAAGGGAAAACTAGATTTAGGTTTACCTTCGTAGTCAAACTCCGCCATGATGGTTTTGCCGTAGCCGGTGACCAACGGGCAACAGGTATAGCCGCCGTACTGAGCAGCTAGGGATTTTGTTTGTATTAATGCCAGGATATTTTGGGTCACCACCGGCGCTTGTTTCCGTACCGCCGCCGCCGTGCGCGAGGTGGGCAAAGATGAGGCATCCCCCAAACTAAAAATATTGGCGTAGCGGTTGTGTTGCAGGGTAAATTTATCCACATCAACCCAGCCTTTGCCGGGGCCATCTTGCACCGCTAGGGGGCTTTGTTTAATCACATCAGGGGCACTCATGGGAGGTGCAACGTGGATCATATCGTAGGCGATCGCCACCTCTTCGGTGCCGGTATCGGTCGTGACGCTAAAAATCGCTTCCTTGCTGTCGGGCTTGAGAGCCTTGAGGTTGTGTTTGTAGCGCACCTCAATATTTTTCTTAGCCGCTACTTGCTCTAAAGCTTCACAATAACCCGGAATACCAAAAATCTTGCCCACTGCCACGCCGTAGGTAATTTGGGTTTGCTCTCGGACGCCATTTTTACGGAAGGCTTCATCCGCCAAGTACATGATTTTTTGGGGAGCGCCGGCGCACTTAATGGGGGTTGAAGGAAAGGTAAATAGTGCCGTTCCGCCTTTGAAATTATTAATTAATTCCCAGGTGTAGGGGGCATAGCGACGGTCATAGTTACTGGTGACACCATTTTTACCCAAGGTTTCCTGTAAACCGGGGATCAACTGCCAATCAATTTGAATTCCTGGGCAAACCACTAAATATTCGTAGGCGATGGTGCGGCCATCTTGAGTGGTGATCGTGTTTTGCTCTGGATTAAAGGTTTTAACCGACGCTTGAATCCATTTGGCTCCGCTGGGAATGCAATCTTTTTCGGGCTTGATGGTCGCTTCCATGGCAAAGGCACCGGCCCCCACCAACGTCCAAGCGGGTTGATAGTAATGCTTGGCACAGGGTTCAATAATGGCAATATCGAGACGCGAGTCTTGTTTGAGCAGTTGAGCCGCAACGGTGATTCCCGCAGAGCCACCGCCAATAATAATAATTTGGTGATTGAGTACAGTCATAGTGATGAAATTCTCGGATGGGCGCTTGTAGCCCCGCCATCTAGAGTCGGGAAAGAAACCACGCCGGAGATGAAGTAGGCTGGCGGTTTACGGTAAGCCTATTGACGCTACCTCACTTTGTTATGCCATGGGTGATTTGTAAGCAAAAATTAATTTTCTTGCTTACAAATCCAACTCAATGAGCCATCCCTGGACTACCAAGGGTCAACTTCGGTTCTGAAGGGACTAATAACCGTTGCGTTCTGATCCTCGGCTGGATTGAAGTCTGAGACATAGGTTGCTTCCTTCGGATCGATTTCCTCTAAAAAATTTCCCCACCCTTCGGGGCGGCCGACAAGGGTCGCTTCTTTGGGGTCAATCTCGTCTTGCTCAGATTCGGGAGCTGATTTAGATAGCTCTTCGAGGGCTAGCAATTCGGGCAATAGATCGAGGTCATGACTGGGGGGAGTTGGGTCTGGTGTGGCCGGATAAAGGGACTCTTTGAGGCTCTCAAAGGCTTGGCTCAGTTGGTTGAGGGAGGTTTCTAAGTGAGCAAACTTTTGGCTAAAGTCTGGGGGTAAGCCTGGACTGGTCACCGGGGGAAGAAGACTGAGCTCGTCAAGGGCATGGGGAAACAGCCGTAGAAGTTCTTCTAGGGTGGTATTACTCTGTAAAACCTGCTCTAGGGCCCGTCGGGTCAAGGTAACGTGACCATCTTGACTGAGATGCTGCTGGACCTGGAGAGGCTCTGGGGATTGCGCCAACAGTTGACGCAGGGGTAATGTCACCGGCACAAATTCATAGACGGCGACTTGACCGTGGTAGCCCACTCCATGGCACTGACGACAGAGGCGTCCCTTAAGGTGGAGTTCTTGGACGAGATCCGGACTCAGGCTATTGGCTCGATAAAATTGACTCGATCGCCGTTGGGCGGGGGTCAGTCCCAGTTTTTCCATTTCCTCTACTTCGGGTTGATGGCTCAGGCGACAGGTCGGACAAATTCGTCGTAGGAGGCGTTGATTGATCACGCCCCGCAGATGTTCCGCTAGCAGGGCCGGTTTAATCCAGGTCTGTAGTTGGGCGATCGCCGTTGAGACCGATTTGGCATGGACACCGGCAATCACCAGCCGACCTTGCTCCACTGCGGCGATCGCCGCCTGGGCTGTTTCTTCCTCTTCGATCAAATCAATGGCAATGACATCGATGGATTGGGCCGCCAAACTTTGCAGAGCAGAGCGGTAGGAGAGGCCTTGAAGGACATTAACCTCAACTTGATTGATCCCCGAAAAGGCCCGGCGAATAGGGTCTTCAACCGTCCCCACCGTTCGATTTTGTTTGAGTTGTTGCCTCAATAAGGCCTCAATGGTTTTGGATTTGCCACCATTGGCAGGAGCCGAAATTAAAACCAAGCCCGATATTCCAGGAATAAATAATTCAAAGGCCGTTTGATCCGCAGGGTCTGCACTTAAATCACTAAATTCTGGTAACTGGGGAAGAGATTCCACCAGACGCACCAATATTTTTTCGCCATAAAACGTCGGGAGAGTATGGACAAAAAAGTAAACCGGTTGCCCGCCGTAGCTTTTGCGCAACTTGGCCTTTTGAGGAATCTCGGTTTGAGCCAGATCCAGCCCTACCATTTCTTTGAGACGCTTGATCACCGCTGGAATCATATCCTTGGGCAGAGGGTCCACCAACGGGCGGAGGTTTCCGTTTTGGCGCATGGTGACCACCAGCTTAGTTTCCTGGGGGTCTAGGTGAATTTCCGAGGCTTTTTCCCGTAGACCCAAAATAAGGATCTTATTGACGAGGGCGGTGACGGGATTTTCCTTTTCAGGGGAGGGGGGTTTGGGGTCAGCGGCGGGGGTGGGGTTACTCATGGGAAGGGGGGGTTCTTCAAAAATCTCGGTCACGTCCACAACGGTGGGATTTTGATTGGCTGGAGTGCCGGGTTGGGGGTACTGCTGGAGATATTGGGCAAGAAGTTGTTGATAGTCTTCGGCGGTTATTCCCCAACGTTGATAAGGAATATCACGGCGAGTCAGGTGATGGTGCAGTTGGTTATGGGCATCGATATGATCTAAGTGGACCATCCCAATAATGAGCGTGGAGGGGTGAGAGTCACTGCGTCTCAGGGGAATGAGCTGATGATCTTGACACAAAGCCCAGGGCAAATAACGGTCGATCAAGGTGGCGATCACCGCAAAGTCTAGGGGATCGCGGTCAAGGTCTAGAAACTCAACCCCATGCAAAATTTTGAGGGTAAATCGATGCTGGGTGCGGTATTGCCGTAAAAGCTCCTGGGGAAGACTTTCACCAATGATCGCCTCCACTACCGTGGGCAAAGGGCGACCGGATTGTTCGGCTTCTCGCAGCGCCTGGTGTATTTGAGGCAATGAGATATAACCTGCCCGGATTAGCCCCCGACTAAAGGGAGACAGACTCAAGTCTTCGGAATTAGGGGCAAAGGACATGGCATAGACTCCCGAACAAAAAAGTTCTCATCGAATACCGGCTTGGAAACCCGCCATTTTTTTTAGTCGCGGGAGGAGGTCAAGACTTAGAATGCCCACATTTTTGTTAAATTTACCCATTCCCAAGACAAAATGAGTCAAGCACCGCGCCTCCTTTGCCTAGCGAGGAGCCACAGGCGTTGGTGCTAACGCCACCTGTTGAGCTTGCATCAAATTATCCAAGGCGAATTGCAAATGAGTCCCGGCATCCACCGCCACCCAACCCTCATTGGTGAGATGACGCCATTCAAAATGGAGATGAGGCCCGGTGGAAAAGCCAGTGCTTCCGACTCGTCCAATGATTTCCCCTTGTTGTACCTGCTGAGCGGGCTGAACAAAAATTTCTGAAAGGTGAGCGTAGCGAGATTCTTGAGTGCCTTCTAGGTGTCGAAGCACCACCATCAAGCCATAGCCCCCAGCCCAATCGGCCTGGGCCACTTCCCCGGCATAGGCGGCAATGACTGGTGTGCCCAGGGGAGCCCCGATGTCGGTCCCTTGGTGCATACGTTGACTTTTACTGATGGGGTGAACCCGCCAACCAAAGGCAGAGGTGATGGTAGCAGACCCAGACACGGGAAAGATCAAGTCAGTTCCTTGTCTTGGGCTTTGGGGAGCCGAGACGGGGTAAAGGCTAGTGGCGCGACTATACTCGGGCATGGGGGCCAGGGCAATGGATAGACCACGGCGAACCATGGGATCAAGACTAATTACCTGCTGGGGGCTAACCCCACGACCCACGGTGTAGGACTGGTAACGATGGGTGCCAAAATTTAGGGGTTTGAGAGGGGAGACACCGGGGGCACGACTGATTAAACTCTGGGAGGAAACCCGAGAGCGAGTAAGGGATTGACGGCGGGGAACGATCGCCGTAATGGCGCGAGAACGACGAGCAACGGACGGGCTCGAATTACCACAACCCCGATTGAGCACACCATTTTGTACCGTTGTTTGACAACCGGATTTGCGCTCGGTCAAGACCACTTCGGGAGCCGCTAGGGATTGTTGAGGCGCACTAGGGCCAAGGTTGGTCGGGTCGATATAACTATTTTTGATAGGCAATTGTTCACGAATCGTCGTCGGTGCAGGAGCTGACGCTGGGGGCAGGCTAATGGTGGGAGGTGCTAGAGGGGGTTCGGCGATCACCGTTGGCGCCGCGTCGGGGACATCGAGGGAGTCGGTGGTCATCGCCGGGGTTGACCAGGCTAGGGAGCCAAAGACCAAGCCACTGCTCAAGAGCCGCAGACTGCGATGGTTCAACGCACGTTTAGACATAGTTAAAAGGGACATTATTTCTGCATCCTCACTCACAACACGGTAAGATCGTAATTCAAAGCCAGTCTAATTGTAGAGGCTCATGCCAGGTTTGCAAAGCCGGAGCAATGGCGGGTGCGGCAAGCAATTGCCAACTTTAATGGGTTTGTGTAATAATCTAGGTTTGCGAATATTTAGAACTGTCTCTCCCCAAGAATCATCATGGCTAAGAAAGGAAAGGGTGCCCGACTGATTATCACCCTAGAATGCACCGAGTGTCGTAGTAATCCGGCAAAACGATCGCCGGGGGTTTCCCGTTACACGACCACCAAAAATCGTCGTAACACCACGGCTCGCTTAGAGTTGAAGAAGTTTTGTCCCCATTGCAACAAACACCTTATTCATAAGGAAATCAAATAAAAAAGTCCCCGTTCAATTCTAGGACTTTTCCGTTTTTCTAAAGAACAATCTAACTAAAATTTACCCCTTTCATCTTATTTGCCCAACCTATGAACTACTATCGCAAGCGCCTTTCCCCGTTACCTCCCACCCAACCCATTGATTATAAAGATACGGATCTTTTGAGAAAATTTATTTCTGAACGGGGCAAGCTCCTCCCCCGCCGAATTTCTGGTTTGACCGCCAAACAACAACGAGACTTGACTACCGCCGTCAAACGGGCTCGTTTGGTCGCCTTACTTCCGTTTGTTAATTCGGAAGCCTAACAAAACGGGAACCAATAGTTTGATTTAGAGTGACTGGCTTCCCTTCTCTCTGGTAATTAGCCTCGGAGAGTTTTTTCTAATAACAATCGTCGGGGACGCGGAAAAAAACCGGAGGGCCAACTAAACTCCATGGGTTTAGTTTGATAGCCAAGACCTGTGTAGAGGGTTTTGGCTTGGTGGTTATTGTCTAGAACGTGTAATGCTAGGCCATGGCACTGCCATTCCTGGGCGACAAGCTCACACTTGAGTAATAATTGCCGCGCTACCCCATGGCGGCGAAAGGCCGGACTCACCGCCAGGTTAGAAATGTAGCCGGTGCGGGTCTGGGGATAGTACCAATTTTTGAGAGAGATTTCTGTGGTCCCAATAATTTCTTGGCTCGGATGGGCGATCGCCAGCAGGCAATAATAATCACTCTTGGGCGCTCGTAATCGTGCGCGTAGGTCTTCGTGGATGCCAAGGCGCAAAAGCGGATGGAATAAGGATAACCAATCTCCAGCGGGATGAAAACTTTGAAGTAAAACTTCCGATAGCCCTTGAATGTCTTTGAATTGGGCAAAGCGAATCTGAGCCGCAACGAAAGGGGCAGATGTAGCCGATAGAGGGGTAGATTCGGAAGGGGACAAGCAGAAGTCCATGGCCAAAGAGTAACAGTCTCGGATTATTCTAACTCGGGTGCTGTCTCTAAGTCCTGGACTCCGCCGCTTCGCGATAGGATGAGGGGCTGAAGAATGGAAGGTACAAAACCTATGACAGACCGTGTTTTTGTGACGGGAGGGACAGGCTTTGTCGGAGCCAATCTGATTCGTCTTTTGCTGAACCAAGGCTATACTGTGCGGGCCTTGGTGCGCCCCCAGAGTGCCGTGGCCAATCTAGAGGGTCTAGAGATTGAGTGGGTGACCGGCGAGCTGAATGACCCCGGCCTTGGACAAAAAATGCAGGGCTGTCGGGGCTTATTTCATGTCGCGGCCCATTATTCCCTCTGGCAAAAAGACCGAGACCAGCTCTATCGCAGTAATGTTTTAGGGACTCGCAATATCCTCGCCTGTGCCCAAAACGCCGGCGTGGAGCGCACTGTTTATACCAGTTCTGTGGCGGCGATCGGGGTTCGCAAAGACGGACAACCAGCGGACGAAACCTACCAAAGTCCGGTGCAGAGTCTAATTGGCGCCTACAAACGATCTAAATATTGGGCGGAGCAGGAAGCCCAGCAAGCCGCCCAAGCGGGTCAGGAGGTGGTGATCGTCAACCCCAGTACCCCTGTTGGCCCCTGGGACCTTAAGCCCACCCCCACGGGAGATATCATTTTGCGCTTTCTGCGACGACAAATGCCTGCCTACGTGGAAACCGGACTTAATTGGATCGACGTGCGGGATGTGGCTTGGGGGCATCTTTTGGCTTATCAAAAAGGAAAAAGTGGCGATCGCCTGATATTGGGGCACCAAAACCTGAGTTTAAAGAATATTTTAGAAAAACTGGCTCAAATCACAGGCTATCCGGCCCCGAGCGTTACCCTGCCCCTCTGGCTACCCCTGGGCGTGGCTTGGATCGAGGAAACCCTGCTCGCGCCCCTAGGCAAAGCTCCCACCGTGCCAATGGATGGAGTGCTAATGTCCGCTCAGGCGATGTACTATGATAATCGTAAAGCTGTGCGGGAATTGGGGCTACCGCAATCCAGTATTGACCAAGCCCTGGCCGATGCGGTGGACTGGTTTCGGTCCCGTGGCTATGCCAAATAACGCTTTTTGATAGAATGGGCAGGGGGAAAATGACTCCCTAAAACGGCCGCGGCTAAGGATGTCCTGGCGATCGCCGACTCACAAGATTATTAGGAACTAAAAAATGGGGATTATTCGGCTAATGCACGCCAAATTGCACCGGGTGCGAGTCACAGAAGCCAACGTGGACTATGTGGGCAGTATTACCATTGATCCCGAATTATTAGAAGCTGTCGGCATTTTACCCCTAGAAGAAGTGGAAATTGCCAACCTTAATAACGGCAAGCGTTTTTCTACCTACGTGATCCCTGGCCGGCCTGGCAGTAGAGAAATTTGCCCCAATGGGGGTGCAGCCCTGCTGACCCAGGTGGGAGATTTGCTCATCATCTATGCCTACGAAATGATCGACCGCCAAGTAGTATTACACCAAGGCTATCGGGCTAAGGTGGTGATTGCCAATGCTGATAATACGATCCAAAGCTGTCATCATCAAACCCTCGTGCCCAAGGGCTCCGGGGTGGAGTTTCATAGCATTGCCGATGATGCTTGGCCGCTAATATCCGACCAACCCATTCTCCTGGTGTAAACCCATGACCGCCAATACCCTCTGGGATTCGGGACTCAAAACTCTCTTTCAAACCTTTTTGATTGATGCTGAAGCTCTAAAGCAGACCCAACAGGCGATCGCCTGGGACAGCGGACTTGAACGCTACTATTTCTCTGAAGACAACTATCCCGACTATTATCGGGGTCAAAATTTCCATGGCATTGACGGCGGTTACTTGACCATGACTGCCGCTGTCACCTACGACCCCATTACCCGCTATGTGCTTCCGCCCCAGGAAGACTGGGTACGCCAGGGACTGCTAGACCGCATTGGCGGCGAGCCACGACGGATTTTAGACCTGGGTTGTGGCACCGGGGCCATGACCTTACGTCTCAAACAGAAATATCCAAGGGCAGAGGTGATTGGGCTTGATCTTTCTCCCTATATGCTCACCTTTGCTGACTATCAAGCAGAAAAAGAGGGACTAGAGATCACCTGGCAAGCCGGATTAGCCGAAAAAACAAGCTTTCCTAATCAACACTTTGACCTGATCACCTGCGCCTTACTGTTCCATGAGACTCCCCCAGCCATTAGCCAAGCCATTTTGAGGGAGAGTTTCCGCCTCCTAAAACCCGGTGGGCAAGTTTTGATTTTGGACGGCAATCAAGTTAGTCTACGCCAGACAGATTGGTTAACCCAGGTCTTTGAAGAACCCTATATCCAAGCCTATGCCCAGGGCAATCTGGACCAATGGCTGAGCCAAGCACAGTTTGAGGAAGTGAAAACGACAACCCACTGGCTGATTCATCAAGTCAGCCAGGGACGAAAGCCTCATCCTGTCAATACTCGTCGCTCTTCTACTTGGCAAACCAGCATCGGCAATAATTGGGGATCGATTCCTGTAGGCTAACCAAAGCTTAATTTTAGTGGGGGAAAATGAGGGAGATTGATTTTTAGTGCCCATCATATCGGTAGAAACCCCGCTTTTTTTGCGCTATATGCGTTCAAAAGAATCCGTTCGGCGCTTCTAAAGAAAGGGGATTGAGTATTGCCATCCTTACACGGAGAAGATTCCTATGAATTTAATCACCAGTAATCCTTTAATTCAAGTTGAGGACGACCGCACTGGACTGACGGTGGAAACCCTCAAGCGAGCCCTAGCCGATAATCTTTTTTATATTCAAGGTAAATTTCCCGGTATTGCCACCAAGCAAGACTGCTATATGGCCCTAGCCTACACCATCCGCGACCGGATGCTACAACGCTGGCTGAATACCTATCAGACCTATCTAACCCGTGGCAATAAAGTTGTTTGTTATCTCTCGGCAGAGTTTTTGCTGGGGCCCCATTTAGGCAATAATTTATTAAATTTAGGCATTTATGAACCCGTTAAACAAGCGGTAGAGGAATCGGGACTCAATCTGCAAGAATTGATCGACCTCGAAGAAGAACCTGGTTTGGGCAATGGTGGCCTAGGTCGTTTGGCGGCTTGTTATATGGACTCCTTGGCCAGTTTAGAAATTCCGGCGATCGGCTACGGTATTCGCTACGAATTTGGGATTTTTGACCAAGAAATTCGGGATGGCTGGCAGGTGGAAATCACCGATAAATGGCTCCAGTATGGCAATCCTTGGGAAATTCCCCGTCCCGAAGCCTCCGTCATTGTCAAGTTGGGCGGCTACACAGAAACCTATACCGATGAACATGAGCATCTCCGAGTTCGTTGGGTTCCTGGCTCGGTGGTCAAGGGAATTCCCTACGATACGCCGATTTTAGGCTATCAAGTCAGCACGGCCAATAACTTGCGGCTATGGCGGGCAGAAGCGGCAGAATCCTTTGATTTTCAGCGTTTTAACCTGGGAGATTACTACGGAGCCGTCAATGAAAAAGTGGCCTCGGAAAATCTGACCAAAGTGCTGTACCCCAACGATGAGCCGATCCAAGGCAAAGAATTACGCCTGGCTCAACAATACTTTTTTGTCTCCTGTTCCTTGCAGGACATGATTCGTATTCACCTGTTTGAACACGAGTCCTTGGGCAATTTCCATGAGCATTTTGCGATCCAACTCAACGATACTCACCCTGCCATTAGCGTTGCCGAATTGATGCGGCTCCTGGTGGATGAGCACACTATGGACTGGGATCAGGCCTGGGACATCACCCGCCAAAGTACGGGCTACACCAACCATACCCTCTTGCCCGAAGCCCTAGAAAAATGGTCCTTGGGGTTATTTGGTAGTCTACTGCCCCGTCACCTAGAAATCATTTATGAAATCAATTCACGATTTTTGGATGAAGTGCGGATTCGCTATCCCAATGATGGTGATCGGTTAGCCCGCCTCTCCTTGATTGATGAAGCAGGGGAAAAATATGTGCGGATGGCTCATTTGGCCAGTGTTGGTTCCCATGCCATTAATGGAGTTGCCGCTCTGCATAGTGAACTAGTTAAGGAAACGATCCTCAAGGATTTCTATGAACTCTGGCCCGAAAAATTCAGCAATAAAACCAATGGTGTCACGCCCCGACGCTGGATGGTGCTGAGTAACCCCCGCCTGAGTAACTTCATCACCGAGCATATCGGCGATACTTGGATTAAACATTTGGATCAATTGCGTCAACTGGAATCCCGAGTCAATGATGGACATTTCCGTTACCAATGGCGAGAAATTAAGCTAGCGGTGAAGCAAGACTTGGCTCACTATATTCAGCAAAAAAATGGCTTGACCGTAGACCCCCATTCTCTTTTTGATGTCCAAGTCAAGCGAATCCATGAATACAAGCGTCAACACCTGAATATTCTCCACGTCATTCACCTTTACCTCCAACTCAAAAATAATCCCGACTTGGAAATTCCGCCTCGTACCTTTGTTTTTGGTGGCAAGGCGGCTCCCGGCTATTTCATGGCCAAGTTGATTATTAAGTTAATTAATGCTGTGGGAGATGTGGTCAATCGTGACCCCCACATTGGCGATCGCCTGAAAGTCGTCTTTTTGTGTGATTATAATGTCACCCTAGGTCAAAGGGTCTATCCAGCGGCGGATTTATCTGAGCAAATTTCCACGGCGGGTAAGGAAGCCTCCGGCACCGGAAATATGAAATTCTCGATGAATGGGGCGCTCACCATTGGCACCTTAGATGGGGCCAATATCGAAATTCGAGAAGAGGTGGGGGCCGAAAACTTCTTCTTGTTTGGCTTGACGACACCGGAGGTCAATGAGCTAAAAGCCAGTGGTTACAACCCTTGGGATTACTACAACGGTAATGACAACCTCAAAGCCGTAATTGATCTGATCAATTCTGGCTTCTTTGCCCACGGAGATACCGAGCTGTTCCGTCCCCTAACGGATTCCCTCTTGTACCATGACCCCTACCTGCTTTTTGCCGATTTTCAGTCCTATATAGATTGTCAAGCCCAGGTGAGTGAAGTCTACCGGGATCAAGACCGATGGTCGGCCATGTCGATTTTGAATGTGGCTCGCATAGGTAAATTTTCCTCTGACCGCTCGATCCAGGACTATTGCGACGAGATTTGGAACATCAAACCAGTGGCGATCGAACTGCAAGACCTTTGTCCCGATGGACAATGCTTGTTGATTCCCCATGCTCAACGGAATGGTCATTAGACCCCATTTTGATTTCCGTGGTATAAACTAAAGCAATCCTTGGTCATCGTTCCATACCATGGCCAAGGAACTTTTTTAAAACGACAATATTCAAATTTTTCCAAACTGTCCTATCCCCAAGCCCCCTTTAACAATGCGCGTATTACTGCTCTACCCTCTTTTCCCACCCACTTTTTGGTCCTACGAAAAAATCCTAGCATTGGTCAACCGGAAAGTACTATTGCCGCCCTTGGGTTTGATTACTGTAGCGGGCATTTTGCCTCAGGATTGGGACTTTAAATTAGTAGACCGCAATATTCGCGCCGTAAGTGAAGAGGAATGGGAGTGGGCTGATTTGGTTCTTTGTTCGGCCATGATCGTCCAAAAAGATGATTTATTAGACCAAATTCGAGAAGCAAAGCGACGCCATAAATTAGTAGCGGTGGGCGGGCCCTATCCCACCTCTGTTCCCCAGGGAGTTCAAGAAGCCGGTGCCGATTTCTTGATTTTGGATGAAGGCGAATTAACGTTACCCATGTTTGTCGAGGCGATCGCCCGGGGTGAAACCAGGGGTGTGTTTCGTGCGGCGGAAAAACCGGATGTGACCACAACGCCAATTCCCCGTTTTGACCTGCTGGAACTTGATGCCTACGATTCGATGTCGGTACAGTTTTCCCGCGGTTGTCCCTTCCAGTGTGAATTTTGTGACATCATCGTCCTCTATGGGCGCAAACCCCGCACCAAAACCCCAGAGCAATTGCTCAAGGAATTGGATGCTCTCTACGAGTTGGGTTGGCGACGCAGTGTATTTATGGTGGATGACAACTTCATTGGCAATAAACGTAATGTCAAACTTTTCTTGAAAGAATTAAAAACCTGGCAAGCCGAGCACCAGTATCCCTTCCGTTTTAATACTGAAGCCTCGGTGGATTTGGCCGATGATGATGAATTGATGGAATTAATGGTGGATTGTTATTTTGATGCGGTCTTTTTGGGCATTGAAACCCCCGATGAAGAGAGTCTGCAAATGACGAAGAAGTTTCAAAATACTCGCACCTCCCTGGCGGATTCCATCGATAAAATTATTAAGATTGGTCTGCGACCCATGGCGGGTTTCATTATTGGCTTTGATGGGGAGAAAAAAGGCGCTGGTGATCGGATTATTCGCTTTGCGGAGCTTACCGCTATTCCCACCACCACCTTTGCTATGCTCCAGGCTTTGCCCAATACCGCCCTCTGGCATCGTCTAGAAAAAGAAGGTCGTCTGCGAGCCGAAAAAGACGGCAACATCAACCAAACGACTTTGATGAATTTTATTCCGACCCGTCCCCTAGAAGATATTGCCAACGAGTATGTCGATGCCTTCTGGCAGCTCTACGACCCCCATTTATACCTAGACCGCATCTATCGCTGTTTCCTCAAACTTGGGGCTCCCACCTGTCATCCCCCTGCTAAGTGGCCGGCCCTGATCGACCTGAAAGCTCTGGCGATCGTGATTTGGCGTCAGGGTATCAAACGCGATACCCGCTGGCGCTTTTGGCACCATTTATTCGGTATTATTCGCCAAAATCCGGCGGTATTTGAGCATTATTTGACCCTCTGTGCCCACAATGAGCACTTTATGGAATACCGGGAAATTGTCCGGGATGAAATTGAGTCTCAGCTCAAGGAGTTTTTGAGCCAGACGGACCAAACTGCGCTGCCATCAGCCCAGGAAACCCCTCAATTGGTAGCTTAATTCTTTACTAATTTTGAGCAAGGTCAGGCGGCATCCTCCACCCGGCGATCGCCGCTTTTGCGATCTCCCGTTAGTGAGATCGTGAATTTCTACTTATAAAGCACTAAAGCAAAAGGAACGGCGATCGCCATCTAACTCAATGCTATAGTAAACATCAAAATAAGCGTCATTGACTCCAT
This sequence comes from Synechocystis sp., assembly GCA_041750255.1. Classification (GTDB taxonomy): domain Bacteria; phylum Cyanobacteriota; class Cyanobacteriia; order Cyanobacteriales; family Microcystaceae; genus Synechocystis. The sequence continues at coordinate 31,646 of JBGSZT010000136.1, read as the reverse complement.
GCAACTGCTCCGCACCAGTGAATCGGAAACCCTAAAAAAAATTCGCCATACCGCCTCCCACGTGATGGCCATGGCGGTTCAAAAGCTTTTTCCCACTGCCCAGGTTACCATCGGTCCCTGGACCGAAAATGGCTTTTACTACGATTTTGACGTGGAAGAGCCCTTTACCGAGCAGGACTTGAAGACAATCAAAAAGGAAATGATTAAAATCATTAACCGTAAATTACCGGTCGTGCGCGAAGAGGTGAGCCGAGAAGAAGCCGAAAAACGCATTAAAGCTATCCAAGAACCCTACAAGCTAGAAATTCTCGCTAACATTCACGAACCAATTACCCTCTACCACTTAGGGGATCAGTGGTGGGATCTTTGTGCTGGGCCCCACCTAGAAAGTACCGCGGAACTCAACCCTAAGGCGATCGAGTTAGAAACCGTAGCGGGAGCCTACTGGCGCGGTGATGCCAATAATGCTCAATTACAACGCATCTATGGCACGGCCTGGGAAACCCCAGAGCAACTCGAAGAATATAAGCGGCGTAAACTAGAAGCAATCAAGCGAGACCACCGTAAATTAGGCAAAGAACTCGGGCTGTTTATTTTTTCTGACTCCGTCGGGCCGGGCTTGCCCCTATGGACTCCCAAGGGCACGATTATTCGCTCTATTCTCGAAGATTTCCTGAAACAGGAGCAGATCAAGCGGGGCTATCAACAGGTAGTAACGCCCCACATTGCCCGGGTCGATTTATTCAAAACTTCGGGGCATTGGCAAAACTACAAAGATGATATGTTTCCGATGATGGCGGAGGATGAAGACGCCGCTCGTCAGGAGATGGGCTTCGTGCTCAAGCCGATGAACTGTCCTTTTCATATTCAAATTTATAAAAGTGAATTGCGCTCCTACCGGGAACTCCCCCTGCGCTTGGCCGAGTTTGGCACGGTCTATCGCTATGAGCAATCGGGGGAACTAGGTGGACTGACGCGGGTGCGAGGCTTTACCCAAGATGATTCCCATCTTTTTGTCACCCCGGAACAGCTAGAGACAGAATTTTTGAGTGTTGTTGATCTAATTTTGTCGGTGTTTAGTAGTTTGCAACTCAAAAACTTTAAGGCTCGACTCAGTACCCGTGACCCGGAATCCGATAAATACATCGGCTCGGATGAAGCCTGGCAAAAGGCAGAAACGGCGATTCGGCACGCCGTAGAAACCAAGGGCATGGATTACTTTGAGGCCCCTGGCGAAGCGGCTTTTTATGGTCCAAAATTAGACTTTATTTTTCGCGATGCCCTAGAACGAGAATGGCAACTGGGAACAGTGCAGGTGGATTACAATTTACCCGAACGCTTTGATCTGGAATACACGGCGGCGGATGGCTCTCGCCAACGTCCCGTGATGATTCACCGCGCTCCCTTTGGCTCCCTAGAACGTCTGATTGGCATTTTGATCGAAGAATATTCAGGGGATTTTCCCCTTTGGTTGGCGCCCATTCAAATTCGCCTATTGCCGGTGAGTGATGCTCAACTGGAATTTGCCCAGAGCGTGGGTCAACAAATGCGCGAAGCGGGGATTCGTGCCGAAGTCGATGTAAGTGGAGAGCGCCTGGGCAAGATGATTCGCAATGCAGAAACCCAAAAAATCCCGATCATGGCGGTGATTGGCGCTAAGGAGCTGGAATCTCAAAGTCTCAACCTGCGAACCCGTGCTTCGGGGGAACTGGGGGCGATCACCGTGGTTAAGGTGGTGGAAAAAATACAGTCCGCCATCCGTAACCATGGCAATTTTTAGGGGCTGGTTTCACGTTTAACCGGCTTCGGCCGGGGTACTCTTGCTTTGGGGGTGCGTTGTTCCCCTCGCACGGGCCGGGGAGAGGGTCGCACGGAAGGGCGATCGCCGCTTGCCCGGGGAGGACGAGAATCCTGGGGACGGAAAGGACGGCGACTCCGCTGACGCTCAGAGCGGGGATGAATCACAAAGCCTAGGTCTTCTGCACATTGCAGAATAAATGTTTGTTCCTGTAAACGGGCCTCAATCGACCAAAAACGACCCACCGGGCGGGGATGATCTAAAACGCCTTGGATGCGTACCTTAAAAAAGGAAGCACATTCTTTTTCCGACTTGGGCGCCTGTCGAATCTTGACTAGAATGAACTGCTCTTCAGGAATGACAAAAACCACTTCTCCCCGAATCGAAAAATAACCGTTTTGAGTTTCCGCTGGCGGAAGTGCCAGGGGCACATTCATTGCGGGGGGGAGCGTGGATGTGCCGGGACCCAGGGTCTTGGGGTCCCAAATGCCCGCTAGTTGACAATGGAGGTGATTGTCCTCGTCGCGGAGGCGAGGGTAAACAATCCAGAGATGGGGTTTGGCTAAATCCAGGTGCTTTTTGAAGAGGCTGACCATTTTTCCCAATAATACGGCTTCGATAATGGCTCCCTCGTCGGTGATCAAAATGCCCCGATTGGAGGATTCCTCGCTGGGGTAATACTGACCATGGAGTAATCCGATCGCCCGGAACTGGCGGGGATGGCTCGGAGGCGGAATGGGATGTTGACGAAGGGGAGAGGAACGTTCAGCCATGGGGAAAAAAACGGACAAGAAAATCAGAAAGTATCTAGGCCCATTTTAGAGGAGAAGCTAATCTTCCAGAGCCCGTTTACCAAAATCAAGCCCCGACTGTCTAGAACCCACGAAGTTGGCTATGCTAGGAAGAGCAAAATTTGGGCATTGTTCCAGGGGGGCTCATTGGTAAAAGCATCACAGTCTAAGCGCAGTCGTTGGGTCTATTTTGTCCTGGGGCTAATGTTAAGTGCCTTAATTTTATTTTCGGTATTACCCCTCGCCACCACCATTTGGCAACAGTCCCAAACCAATGGGGGTCGAAATACGGACGGCGATCGCCGTTTGGCCAATCAGTCCCTGGGTTATCAGGCTATCCTAGAGCGGGAACCGAGTAATGTGAATGCCCTCCAAGGATTATTAGAAACGCGATTACAACAGGGAAACCTAGAAGCGGCGATCGCCCCGCTGGAGCGTTTAGCCCAATTAAACCCCGAAAAACCCCAATATTCTCTACTTTTAGCTCAAAGTAAACAGCAACTCAAGGACTTTGAGGGGTCAGCGGCAGTTTATCGTCGTTTACTGGTTAATAATGCCACTGATTTCGCCGCCATCAAGGGGCTCAGTGACTTGTATTTAGCCCAAGACCGTCCGGGGGAGGCCATTACCACGGTACAAAACGCCATTACGCAAGCCCTCAAGGGCCAAGGACAACCCCCAGACACTACTCTCACCGCCCAGGTTACGTCGCTTCAGTTATTGCTAGGGGAAATTTATCTCCAACAAAAGCGTATCCAAGAGGCGATCGCCTTATATACCACCGCCAACCAAATTAATCCCCAGGATTTTCGTCCCGTGCTGGCCCAGGCCATGGTCTTAGCCCAAGAAAGCCAGGGCGAAAAGGCCTCTCCCTTGTTTGAGAAAGCCATCCAATTGGCTCCCCTGGAATACAAAGACGAGATCAAAAAAATTAGTGTCCAGACCCAGCAAGTCAAGCCTCAGGCTTCACCTCAGTCCCCTGAATAGGCAGTACTTCTAAATACTGACTTTCCAATAAAAAAACACCGCGATCAAACTTAACTCCCCAATAGCCAGCGGGGCGACGGTCTATCACCAAGCCCTCTTCGCCAACATCAATAATATCCGGGGGACGAAGCATCGGCATCGGGTCAGCAGTCTTAAAGTAAGCCGGGCGACTACAGAGTCGGACTTTAGTGCCGACGCTAATTTCGGGGTCAGTCATTTTTCTTCCTTGAGCTTAACGTTAAGTGCTTTTTAATCACCTACCCTAGCTCTAGATAAGTAGATGAGAGTAAATAGTTATAAAATCCCCCCATCCTAGGGACTCCCCCCTTGATAAGGGGGGTTTGGGGGGGATAAAGCATAAAACGTATGATTAGTTTAATTACATCTACTTACTTAGCAGAAGGGGAGAGCCTTAAACTTTCCCTCTTTAACCAAATTCAAAAACCTAAGGGAATCATAACCTATGGCTACCGTCACTGACTCAGACCTAAAAGAAATTAAAGATCTGCTTACGGCTGGCTTTTCTAAATCTGAGGCTAATCAAGCTCGACTAGAGACCAACCTCAATGACCTCAAATTCGAGGTCGGCAAGCTTAGCGAAAAAGTTTCAGGCATCATCGAGAACAGAGTCAACGGCTTAACAAAATATGTCGCGGGAAGTCCCCTTCCTCGCACGCAGGTTTAATGCGACAAGCAGGTGGGGGATGTGCATTGCGACTTAGCTTCGATTTTTGATACACTAACCATGTTGACACGGCAACGGATAGCGAAAACCAAGATAGACACATACAAAGTATTTTTGTAACCGTGATTTTGGCCTTCGGAACGAGGGTTTTCCGCCTATTGCCAGAATGTAAGACTCGCTGTTCTTTGGGTAGGAAGCTCCTTCCTCGCTTTAGCAGGGAGGGGTGGTTCACAGGGCTTGCTGGGTCTAGTGGGCAAGATTGCTTTTTTCCTGCTACCTAGGCCTTAATTAACAGTCGTCCGAGTCTTGCTCCAGTCTTCAGGCACAATGGTAGAGATACTCCCAACTGGCTTGACTATGACTGATCTGCTCGAAACCTTCTCCGCCATTCCCCAGGCTCCTCCCCATTTCAAGTCTGGCTTTGTCGGCATTGTCGGGCGTACCAATGTGGGCAAATCAACCCTAATGAATTGTCTAGTGGGGGAAAAAATCGCCATTACCTCCCCCGTATCCCAAACCACTCGTAATCGTCTGCGGGGAATTTTGACCACCGCCGATGCCCAAATTATTTTTGTCGATACCCCAGGCATCCATAAGCCCCACCATGAACTGGGCAAAATTCTTGTCAAAAATGCTGAGCGGGCCATCAATAGTGTCGATCTAACCCTAATGGTGGTGGATTGCTCTGTTCCCCTTGGGGGCGGCGATCGCTATGTGGCGGAGCGCTTGAGCCATAGCAAAAACCCCGTTATTTTGGGACTAAATAAAGCAGACCAACAAGGTGATCAAATTGACGCTTTAGATACCACCTACCAAACCCTAGCGGAGGAGCAGGGCTGGCCCTGGTGCAAATTTTCGGCCCTGACAAGTCAAGGAACCGACGAACTACAGCAGATGATTTTGACCCGGTTAGAAATCGGCCCATACTACTATCCTCCCGATTTGATCACCGATCAGCCTGAACGTTTTATTATGGCGGAGTTGATTCGAGAACAAATTTTGCTCCTTACCCGCCAAGAAGTACCTCATTCTGTGGCGATCGCCATTGAAAAAGTGGAAGAAACCCCCAAACGCACCAATGTTTATGCCGCCATTACCGTGGAACGGGGCTCTCAAAAAGGGATCATCATTGGCAAAGAAGGAACGATGCTCCAGGCGATTGGCAGTGCCGCCCGTCGTCAAATCGAAAAATTGATTGCAGGGGATGTTTTTTTAAAGTTGTTTGTCAAAATTGAACCAAAATGGCGTCAGTCTCGCCAGCAGTTGTTAGAATTTGGATACCGTATCGAAGACTAGCCAGGCGATCGGCAAGCCCTACTATACCGAAACAATCAGCGAAAGGTCTCTGCCCTAAAGGCCACCAGTATTTTTCCTTCTGTTGACTCTAACCGGACTACTCATGATGAATAGCGACCCCCAAACCACGCCGGATATGAATAATCAGTTTGAAACTGAAATGGACGGCCTATTCAGTACTTTAAATCATGACCCCGGAAAAAATAACGATAACGTTGCAGATTTCGACGATCTCGATAACTTTATGGACTTTTTTGACGATGATCCTTCCCTGAGTGGGGATCTCGGTGACATAAGCGATGAGCCGATTTCTGAGATATCTTCGGTGTTGCCCCAACGCATGACCCTTTCCTTTGATTCCCCCGAAGCCGAACTAGAAGCCCTATTTGGGGAAGAGACCGACGATCCGGCCACGAATAGTGACCCCTACAAAACCGCTAATTGGCTCGAAATTGACCAATTCAGGGAACAAAAAGCCGACGACCCCAGCAAAATAGCAGCGGAGGTAGAAGGCTTAGACCAATGGTTTACCAACCAAGAAGACCTCAGTTTTGAGCAACGAGCCGGACTTTCTCCCGCTGAACTCCCTGCCTTTGCCACCCTTCAACAATCGGCGGAGTTAGATAATATTTTTGCTGACCTGCCGCTAATGGACAACAGCGGTTTAGCGGAGGATGAACTCGACGAATTAAGAGATTTATTAGGAGTCGGGTCTGCCGTCAGCTCTCCTACTATGGCTTTACCGGCTTTACCCCTGGAAGTTGCTTTCTATGATTCCCTGGATCAATGGGACAGCCTACTGAGCGCCTCCCCTGAGTTTCCCCAGCCCACAGCCCTTGCCTTGGCAGAATTAGAAGCCTTGGTTGCCGCTCCAGCCCAGGTCGCTGGACTAACTCCCCCGGTATCCTTCTCTCTACCTAAACCGGCGATCGCCATTCCGGTTGAGATGGACACCGAAGACGAATTCAAAGATTTGGAAGCCCTACTCGAGCAAGCCGACCGTACCATGGGCGGACCTCCTGCCATGGTCGCCGCTGGAGGTCAACGACTCCAAGCCCGCAACCGCGTTACCAAAACGAAAGTGTTTGAGCAAACCATGCGGGTTCCGGTCAAACAACTCGATAACTTGAGTAACCTGATCGGGGAATTGGTCATTAAGCGAAATCGCCTCGAAGAAGACCAAGACCGTTTGCGACAATTTTTGGATAACCTGCTCAATCAATCCCAAAGTCTGAGTGATGTGGGAGGACGAATGCAGGATCTCTATGAGCGTACTCTTTTAGAAGGCGCTCTCCTGGCCAGCAGACAAAATAATCGTCAACAACAATCTAAAATTACGTATCCCGGCGATAAAGCCACGATTCCCGGCCTTGACACGATGGGAGACCAACCTCTGGATGCCTTAGAAATGGATCGATTCACCGGGTTTCACCTACTTTCCCAGGAAATGCTTGAATTAATTGTCCGGGTGCGAGAATCCGCGTCCGATATTCAATACCTGGTGGATGAAACAGACCAGGTGGCTCGGACTCTACGTCAGGTGACAACCCAACTGCAAGAAGGCATGACTCAGTCGCGGATGGTGCCCTTTGCCCAAACCGCTGATCGCCTGCCCCGCGCCATTCGAGAAGTTTCCCTCAAACTCAATAAAAAAATCAATTTAGAAGTGGATGGTCGGGAAGTTTTGATTGACAAAATGATCCTAGAGCATCTCTACAATCCCATGACCCACTTGGTCAATAATGCCATTACCCATGGCATTGAATCCCCGGAGATTCGCCGGCAATTGGGCAAACCGCCAGAAGGACGTCTGACCGTGAGGGCCTTTTTGCAAGGCAACCAAACCTTGATTACGGTTGCCGATGATGGCGCAGGTATTGACTCTGAGCGGGTTAAACAAAAGGCAGTGGAGAAGGGATTGATCAGCCCCATGGATGTCGGTTCTATGACAGAACAAGATGTCTATGACCTACTCTTCCATCCGGGCTTTAGTACCAAAGATAAGGTGGATGACTTCGCCGGTCGAGGCGTGGGGCTAGATGTAGTCCGTACCAGCTTGCTCGAAATTCGAGGGGGAGTCTCCATTGATTCTAAATTCGGAGAAGGGACAACCTTTAGTGTGCGTTTGCCCATAACCCTCAGTATTTGTAAGGCGCTCTGTTGTCTGAGCGACCGGGCTCGCATTGCCTTTCCCATGGATGGGGTGGAAGACACCAAGGATTATCTACCCAGCGAAATTATTACTAACGAAGAAGGAAAACGCTGTGTTTCCTGGAATGACACATTACTGCCCATTTATCCCCTGGGTGAACTGCTTAACTATAACCGCCTCCTGAGTCGGGGCACGGTCTACGGCGGTAAACCGGAGGAAGATATTGTCGCCATTACCATTCTGCGAGGCGGCGGTGGTAATCTGTTAGCCCTCGAAGTAGACCAGGTGATCGGCGAAGAAGAAATTGTGATTAAACAAATTGAGGGCCCTGTTCCCAAGCCGCCAGGCATTGCCGGGGCAACCGTGCGCGGTGACGGCAGTATTATGCCCATCGGCGATATTTTAGAACTCATGGAAATCGCCCAGGGACGTATCCGCACCGATAGTAGCGGTGGTATTTGGCGCAAGACCCTAATACCGTCTCAGCACGAGCGACAGGTGGAGACCACCGTACTGATCGTGGATGACTCCATTACAGTACGCGAGCTATTATCCCTCAGTTTCAGTAAAGCCGGCTATCGAGTCGAGCAGGCCCGCGACGGACGGGAAGCCTGGGAAAAATTACGATCGGGTCTGCCCTGCGACTTAATCTTTTGTGATATTGAAATGCCCCGCATGAATGGTCTAGAACTACTGTCCCAACTGCAAAGTGACCCAGAATTAGCCTCGATTCCCGTCGCTCTATTAACGTCCCGGGGCGCTGATCGCCATCGTAAGGTAGCAGCCAAATTAGGAGCAACGGGCTATTTCACCAAGCCTTACACCGAAAAAGATTTGTTGGACGCGGCCAATCGGATGTTGCAGGGGGAAATTTTGCTCGCCGGCAGTACTCGTCAATCCAACTCAGTCCTATCTCGCTTTAAGCAGGTAAAATTGACGGAAATGGAGCTTTCTACTCCGGCGATCGCCGTTAAGGAAGACCATCCACCTCGGGTCTTAATCATTGATGACTCAGTCATGGTGCGGGAAATGCTCTCACTCACCTTCCGCAAAGCCAACTATGTCACCGAAACTGCCCGCGATGGTCAGGATGCCTGGGAAAAACTGCGGTCTGGCCTGCCCTGCGATTTGATTCTGTGTGATATTGAAATGCCTCGTATGAATGGACTAGAACTACTATCTCGTCTGCAAGAAGACCCGAATTTATCTCAAATTCCCATCGCGATGATTACCTCTCGGGGCGCTCAGAAAATGCAACGCATTGCGGCGGAAAAAGGAGCCAAGGGCTATTTTGTGAAGCCCTACATCGAAGAAGCTCTCCTCGAAGCGAGTCAACGCCTCATCGCCGGGGAAGTCCTCTTAAATGTCAGTGCCCTGGCTGAGGATTAATGCTCCCTGACCTGCCGCCGGGCATCACCCAGCCCCTATCCCATTTGCGTCAACTGTGCCAACAGACCTGTCAATCCCAGTGGCACCTTGGCTCAGAGGCTCTTTTAACCAATCCCCAGGCTATGGACGACCTGCCCCTGGCTCCCCTCAATGAAAAGGGTTACGTTGTATGGCCCAAAGGTGGCCAGGTGCAATGGCTGGCTCAGCGTCTCGTCATCCCTACCGCCTTAGCCGGTTATCCGCTCCAGGGCTTAGTGCTTCGTCTCGCCTTGACCTGGTGGGCCACCGATGCCCAAATTTTTGTCCAGGGTAATTTAGTCCAAGCCGGGGACTTATTTGATTCCAAAGCTCGGATTATGCTGAGTCCCAGTGCGACCCCAGGAGACGTGATTAGCGTAGTTCTGCGGCTCGTCAGTCCGGGGCACGATATTGGCGGCTTGATGCAGTCCCGACTCCTCTTTGAACGGGACTATCCAGAGCTTGATCCGGGCTTTATCGCCGATGAATTAGAGGTTTTAGCCTGCTATTTGGCAGTTTTTGACCCAAATCCATTACATTCAATGGCGTGCGGCTTTAGCCGTGCCTTTGGCATCGCCGTGGCTGGATTAGATTGGTCGAGGGTTCACGATCGCCATGCCTTTGACCAGAGCCTCGCAGACCTGCGCCAAGGGCTTCTCCCCCTAGCCGAAGCTGTGGGATTAAAAAACCGTGTCTTTCATCTCTTGGGCCATGCCCATCTAGATATGGCCTGGCTTTGGCCCCTGGCGGAAACCTGGGAGGTAGGGGAACGTACCTTCCGCTCGGTCTTGAAGTTACAACAGGAATTTCCTGATCTGATCTTTGGTCATACCAGTCCCGTTCTCTATCAATGGATTGAAGAACATCGCCCGGAGCTTTTTGCCGATATCCGCCAAGCGGTGAAAAATGGTCGCTGGGAACTCCTGGGGGGGATGTGGGTAGAACCCGATGTCAATTTAATTTCCGGCGAATCCCTGGTACGGCAACTGCTCTACGGTCAACGCTATTTTCAATCCCGCTTTGGCCAGCCCAGTCGCGTCGCTTGGCTACCGGATAGTTTTGGCTTTTGTGCCCAGTTGCCTCAACTTTGCCAACAGGCTGGCATTGATTTTTTTGTCACGGGTAAATTGCATTGGAATGATACAACAAAATTTCCCCATGGGGCCTTCTATTGGCGATCGCCGGATGGGACGGAACTCTTAACGCTGATGTCACCGCCCAATGTAGCCGGGGTAATGGATACTCAACCACTGGTGATGACAAACTATGCCCTGGACTGGGAAGAACAAACGGGATTACAGACAATGCTCTGGTTACCCGGCGTGGGCGACCATGGCGGCGGCCCCAGTCGAGATATGTGGGAGGTGAAAAAACGTTGGCAGGCTTCGCCCTTTTTTCCAAAAATAGAGTCCAGTACGGCCGAAAACTATCTCCAACAGGTAAAGCAATGCTTAGCCCAATCCCCCCAGTCACCTCCAACCTGGGAGCAAGACCTTTACCTCGAATTTCATCGCGGTTGTTACACCAGTCACGCCGACCAAAAAGCCTACAATCGCCAGAGTGAAAACCTCCTCTACGAAGCCGAACTTTGGTCTGCCTGTGCTAGCTTGCTCACTCCAACGCCCTACCCGCAATCAGAGTTAGAGGCCAGTTGGAAAAAGGTCCTATTAAACCAATTTCATGATATTTTGCCCGGAACGTCGATTCCAGAGGTCTTTGTCAGCGCGAATCAGGATTGGCAAACGGCGATCGCCGCCGGCAAAGACCTGATTGACCGTGCCCTCGAAATGCTGACCTCCGCCATCGCCTGGGGGCCCCCCCCCCATCCCCAAGCTAAACCTCTGGTGATCTTTAATCCCCTCCCTGGCGATCATTCAGCGGTGCTGGAATTACCTGAAATCCAAGGCCATTGGCAAATCTGCGACCTAGAGGGCCGAGCCGCGGCTCAACAACTCAGCCATAAGCAAACCCTTTTATTTTGGGCTGAGGCAATTCCCTCCCTGGGCTATCAGGGCTATTGGTTAGTGCCTAATGCAGAACCAAACGGGGGAAATCCCCTAGATTCTGGCTTTACGATGGATAACGGTCGCCTAAGGGTCGCCATAGACCCAAAAACGGGCGATATCTCTAGCCTAATCGACCTAGCTCAAGGGCGAGAACTATTGAGCCACTCTGGCAATCAACTTCAATTTTTCCGGGATCAAGGTCAATACTGGGATGCGTGGAACATCGACCCCGACTACGCGCAACAGCCTCTCCCTGGAGCAAAGCTCGTCTCCATGACAATGCTTGAAAATGGGCCCCTGCGTTGGCGAATTCAGGTTGTGCAGGAATTTCAACAGTCTACATTTTGGCAAGACTACAGCCTAGAGCGAGATTCGCCCCTACTCAAGATTGAAACCCAGGTGGATTGGCAAGAGCGTCACGTACTAGTTAAAGCTAGCTTTCCCCTTACACTCCAAAGTGATATTTTTACCACGGAGCGCCCCTGTGCGGTGGCCGAATATCCGACAGAGCCTAAAACCAAGGCTGAGAAAGCCCAATGGGAAGTTCCCCAGGGGCAATGGCTGGATTTAAGCGATCCAGAACAAAACTATGGTTTGAGCATCCTCAATGACAGCAAGTATGGCTGTGATGCCAAGCCCAGTCAGCTACGCCTAACCCTTTTGCGAGGAAGCACCTGGCCCGATCCGGGGGCGGATATCGGCTTACATGACTTTACCTATGCCCTCTACCCCCATGCCCAAGGCTGGCGCGATGCCCACACCGTTGAGTGGGGATACCGTCTTAATCGTGCCCTGAGAGCCTTCTTTCCCCAGGGCACGAACTCCAAGGGCACATTGCCACCGTCTCAATCCTTGATTTCCCTTGGCTCAGAGCATCTGATGCCCATGGCCCTGAAGCGTCACGAAGAGAAAGAACAGCAGTGGACTTTGAGGGTCTACGAATACCAAGGGCGATCGGCTCAGTTTAATTTAACTAACCATTTAAGCTTGGTTAACCCAGTGAGAATTAATCTTTTAGAAGAAAAAATCGATGGCTCTGATATCATCGCTCCCTGGGCGATCGCCAGTTTTTCGTTAAACACCGACGTCTAATCTTCGTGGTCTTCAAAGGGGTCACTAAGCTGGGCGGAGGGAGGGCCAAAGGCGGTGTAGACCGCATAGCCGGTAATGCCGACTAGGATCGCCGCGAAGGTAATGCCGATTGCTGCTGCAGGTTCCATAGAGTTTAGATTGCTTGTTGTGTCGTATTTCTTATATTATTACAAAAGATTAAAAAATTTATTTTAGTGATACGACGGGTAATCTATGGCACAGCGTACTCGGTTGGGAGATATCCTCAGACCTTTGAACTCTGAATACGGTAAAGTTGTACCTGGATGGGGCACAACTCCTGTGATGGGAGTATTTATGGCTCTCTTTCTGGTCTTTTTACTGATCATTCTGCAAATCTACAACTCTTCTTTGATTCTCGAAGGGTTTAATGTCGATTGGCGTGGCTAGATTTTGTCATCAAAATTTTACTAGTTTGTCAATTTTGACCGATTGATCCCGGGAATCCGGGGTCTTTTTTTCTATTTTTATCCTGGGGAAGAATATGAATATTTTTGGAGTTGGTCTACCGGAAATGGCAGTCATTTTCGTCATTGCACTTCTAGTCTTTGGTCCTAAAAAATTGCCAGAAATTGGACGCAGTCTAGGCAAGGCTCTGCGGGGATTTCAAGAGGCATCTAAGGATTTTGAAACCGAATTTCAACGCGAAGCCCAATCCTTAGAAAAATCTATTCAAATGCAGGCTCAACTCGAAGCCGATCCACCGGAAGTCACCCCAGAATCCCCGGAGTGATCTAAGTTTTCAGGAATTAATCAAAATGCTGAGTGGTGTTGCTGGCGATCGCCAAACCTAATCATCGGGCGATAAGTTGGCAGAAAAATCGGTTTTTCTTCAGTGATCGACGGCAATGTATTTAAAATTCATTGATTATTTTGCATTTCCCGACGAATTTCATCAAGGGGAGATTCAACTTCATGAGGAATAAATTCCAGACCAATTTTGATTTTTCCTTTTCGCCAGTTTTTACCAGGCGAAAGAAAATGACAATCTACTCCCTCAAAAATCCATTTTTTCCCAAGTTCATTAGCAAACCACTTAGTAAAAATTGAATTTAAAAATTCCTCCCCCTTAAAAGTTTTATGATTAATAATAATTTTTTCAGAATCATCAACAGAAACGACATCGTCATTATTCAAAAATTCACGCTTTTCCATTAGATTAATTTAGCGATTGTTGATTTTTAACTTGTTCAATTTCTTGACGAATTTCATCAAGGGGCGATTGATATTGTCTAGGTTCTGGTTCATCAGGAATAAACTCAACAGAAACATTGATTTTGACTTGTCCCTTTTTCCAGCCATTAGCCCCCGCTTTTAAGATTCGACATTTGGCACCTTGATCAAACCAAATTTCTATTCTTTTCCCGTTTTCTTGATCCCTAGTCTTAATACCACGATAATCTAAGTGATCAACTAATCGTTTTCGAATTGGTTCGCCAAAGGAATCATCTAAAGCAAACTTTAAATCTTTGGCTTTGACCAATTGATCGAATAATTCCAAAACATCATCGTCGTTTAAGGATTCTAGAAAATTATTGTAATTAATGGTCATGACATTCCCTTAAATAAAAGTCTCAGTCAAACGTTAGAGATGGGCTGATCAAATACATACACTTATTAAGAATAAGCCCATCCCTAATATGTTGTCAAAGAGGCGAATTTATACTTTTTCTCCTTCATTGATTTCAGACTCAACCACTTCAACTATAGAGGTGACTGCATCCGTTGTAGAGATAATCGGTAATTTATCTGCAATTTGCATCGCCTTTAAGCATTCATTGATTCCCGTTACACTTTCCTGGTATTGGTCTATTTTTTGTTGAATTTCCGACTGTAAGCGAGAATTGCGAGCAATTTTTTCTTCAGCTTCCTTCTCCAATGATTTTTCTAGATAAGCTCGTGCCGTGTCAAATTGCTGCAAAATCACTTCTGATTGTTCCTTAGACATTGGAATTAAATGCGTTTTCAAAGCATTATTTATTGTCAGTCGAAAATTCTTATGAATTGTATCACTCAATTTTGGTTCAAAGTCTAATTGAAGCAATTGCCTGATTGATGGTTCTGCACCAAGAATGGCCTCAGCATCAAAACCTTGGGATGTTTGCTGTAGGGTTTGCCGAAATTGATAAATTGAAAATGTACCTTCATTATAAAAACGAGGACTCTCGCGAACATAGCAATCACACTCACGTCGTGCTGCACTAATGAGGACTTTTGTTATCTCTTCTTCAGTCTTTTTCAAGGCATCCTCAATACCAGCATCATTGCCCACTAAGCGATAGGCTGTGTGATAGCAGTCTGCTTTATTGATACGATCAAACAATCGATTAAAGTGACTGCTTACTAATGTTTTGACACCATCAACTAAAACATCTTCTAATTCATCTGCAATGAAATATAGTGCCTCTACTAAAACAGCTAAAAATGGTGCTGTTGCATGGCGGGGATGATTAAAAGTTGCCCGACTGTACGCATCCATAACCGAAAATGTCTTGATTAACTCATCTAATCGCGCTACCATCCGCGCCTTCAATTTTCCGAAATCCTGCTCAAACTCCTTATCTACTCCGGTTACAACATCGTTGACCTGATAAGAAATATAAGATTGAAACTCTACGCCCAATTCCTGTATAGCGAAGTTTAACAAAGCTAATTCCTGGGCTTTCATCGCCTCAATTTCCCGAGGCTGACTATCTAATTGCCGATACTGCTCCAAATAAAATTGCCGCAATGCAATACACAAAGGTTGTAAATCATTGGCTAAAGTGGCAAACAATTCTGGATATTTTTCCTCAGCTAAATAACGACCAATACCGGAACGAAATGATTCAATGCCACTATCATGAATCAAATGATCTACTAATGGTGTTCCCCATTCACTCAAGATCCGTGCATAATTTTGGTTAGGGGTTTCATAGCCATTAACCGAAACACGAAACATTGTTGCCAATAATTTTCCTGAATTAGCACAATAATTGTTAAACTCACTCACAAATAATGGGGCTTCTTCGCCGTCAGAACTTTTAATACTATCTGCAAAAATTGAATCCAAACCAAAACGATTACTACTGTTAGTTTGTTTCACCTGACTACCATAAAACCCTAACAAGCCACTGGTTTTGTAGACCCGCGAACTATCTCGAAATTGAGATTGAATAAGGCTTTCCAACCGTTGTCGCAATTGAGTATTATACCACGTATCATCAATACGATTAAAGACGTAAAAGACACGATCACGGATACCTGGATTTTTACTGATTCTTTCTAATAACGCGGTTTCCTCCGCACTCATATCTCCCGCCGCCGCTGGCTTTAGCACACAAACGACTGCCGATGTATCAGGACTTTCAATTTTGCGATAGGCTCGTTCTGCATCTTCTTTAACAGGGGCATCAATCCCAGGTAAATCCACCAAAACATTACCATCTTGTAACAATGGATGATGACAGTAATAATCTAATCGTTTTAAGACAGCACTATTAGCCCCTCGTCGCGCATAGCTGGCGGCCTCCCCTAAACTGGTAAAATTCAATTGATCCATCGAATAAGTTGCATTTTGTAGGGTTTGAATGCGTTCTCGATTCTGTTCAAATCCTATAATTAACAGATACAAGGCATTTGCTTGTTTTGCTTTTTCTGATTTATTTTCACCGCCTTCTTCATCAATAATGCGCCGACAATATTGTGTTAAAAGTTTGATGGAATCCTGTTGATTGAGGTGAAAATCTCCTACATCAATGCCCAGGTACTTAGTCAAAAGTAATCCCTGTTGTCGAATTTCAGCTTCACTCAAAAACGTTAGAACCACTCGTTCTTCGTTTGGGTTAGCATACTCGATATGACATTCCGTGCCAGTGGCGTGGCCTTCCGCACTGTAAAGCAATTCCCTTTCTAGCAGAGCGTTGATCAACATCGACTTACCCGCACTAAATGCCCCGGCAAAGACAATCTCAAACCGAGGCGATAACGCTTTTCCCAATGCCGTTTCGACAATGCTCGTATCCTGCTGACTGCGGAGGGTAGGTTCCTGGCGGAGTAGTTCGATCAACTGATTAACTTGTTCGCGGAGCTGGTGACACTGGGGGGCGATTTGAGACATGGAAACCTAGGAAACGAGAGAATTTTTACTAATATTAAGGCTATGGGCAAATCGAAAAGCCTCAACCGTTGGTTTACAAAAATTGATAAATTCTATGGAAAAAACTCCCCGCATTCCTTTGCCCCCAGCCGTTCGGGATTATGTGTTTCAGCGAGATCAATATCAGTGTAGAAGTTGCGGGCGATCGCCGTCGGTAGTTTCTTTGCAAGTAGATCACATTATTCCCTTGGCAAAAGGGGGGAGTAATGACTTAAGTAATCTGCAAACTTTGTGTTCCAGTTGCAATGGTCGCAAAGGAGCAAAGTTTGATCCCCGTTTTCGGCGGCGATACAGTTGAAAACGATTGAAATTTAGTGATTAATGGGGATTTACCTTGGAAAGGCCCTGAAATACCTTAAATAACAGAGTCAGGAAATTGTTTTTTAAGGGCGATAAAAATACGGCTGGCATTTTTTCGTTGCAACTGAGGCTGATCCACTCGGAAGGTTCCCCAGCGGAAGGGGCCATTTTGAGCCGCCGAGAGCCAGAGTAAGCGTTTTGCTCGAGTGATCGCCACATAAAATAATCGGTATTCCTCCGCCTGTTTGAGGCGATCGCCGTCTTGCCAGGCCTGTTCAGAAGTGGGAAGAGTGGCAATATCGCGCTGATGAATATGACGGTAGTGAACCGATGCCCGAATTTGTGCCCGGGCGACATCGGGTAAGGTATAGTCCCCCAAAAATTTGGCACCGACGGGGACATAAAGAGACCCGGGCAGATTATCGTCGTGCAAAAACGGGATAAAGACATAATCCCAGTCCAGTCCCTTGGCCTTGTGCATAGTGATGATGGTCACTTGATTGGGGCGTGTATAAATTCCTTCGTCTTCTTCTTCCACCGCTTCAAAGCGTTCTGAACTAACAATCTCCTGCAACGCCGCCACGCTATCTTTGAAGGAACCATGGCGGCTAACCTGGGCTTGAAGGCGTTCCGAAAGTTTATGTAAGGTTGCGAGCCCTGATCCGTCGTATTGCAGAGCCATGCCCAGAAAGGGAATCAGTTGATAGTAGGGTAATTCGATTTTTGCCCGCAATAAATTGCGACAATAGCGTTGGGCAAGTTGAACCGCTGGGGACAGGGCCGGAGCCAGCGGACTGGGATAAAGAAATTGTTCAGGAGCCGTAGCCAAAGCATTCAAATCTTGAGTAGGAATCAAACGACGTTCCTGTAACACCTCCAAGGCCGCCTTGAGTAACGCTGGAGAATGGGGACGTTCGATAAACTGCAAAAAGCTAAGAATTTCGGTGGGAATTTTAGAATAACGGCTCGTCTCTCCCACCTCATAAACCCCGATGGAGTGGTCATGCTCTAGGCTTTGTAATTGTTGAGCCACAAACCGCCCCTGGCGATTTTCGCGCACCAACACCGCCGCACTCCGACTCGGATCGGCCTTGAGTAATCTGATCAAACGGTTGCGAATAGTCGCCATACTCTCAAAAATATCCCCCGGCTCATAGAGTTCTAGCCCTCTGCCTTCTTGGGGAGGATTGGGTTGGGGGTCATCGGCTCCGACGGGACGAATGGCTTGAGAGCGAAAAGGAGTACTGAGATTAAGGGTATTTAAAGGATCAAAATCCTCCTGGGCATCCACGGCTAGTCGCTGGGTCCATTCCTGATTAACCCAATCCAGGGCAAAATTGGCCGCCGTTAGAATTAAAGGATGACTCCGCCCCGATTGATCCATGGTGGCAAACCGCTGTTTTTGAATACATTGTTCACAAAACCAGTTAAAATAAAGCGGATCTGCGGGGGTAAAGGTGGAATTAATGGCTTGATTGGGATCGCCGACGCGAATCAAATTTATACTGTTGTCGCCGTCGCTTTCATTCATCGCCAGACAGGTAATTAAGCGTTCCTGGAGGGGGCTAGAATCCTGGGCTTCATCTTCAAAAACGCCAAAAATTTGTTGTTGCCAATGGTGGCGCAGGGTTGCATCCTCTAATACTCGCAATGCCGCCAAAATCATATCGTCGTAATCTATGCAATTTTGGGACTGCATCAATTTTTCATACTGCTCGTAAAGTCCAGCTCCGTAGGCGAGGATTTCACTACCGGGAGGCAGTTCGCTCAACTGTCGTACCTGCTCCGCCGATAGACCCGAACTTTTGGATTCATGCATCACCGTGGCGGTGAGTAAGGGCAATATTTCGGTGCGCAGGCTAGACTGTCGCCGCAGACGCTCGGTCTCTTCGCCATCAAAATTCCCCTGCTCGACTAAGTACCGAAAGGCATCGGGGTTGATCTGAATCCATTGCTCAACGGCGGTCCGCAGGAGACGGTGGCTGCGATTGGGACTAATAAGTAGATTATTTTCTAGGTCTAGCCCCGATAGGTCTGGATAACGGCTGGCGATGTTGAGGGCCAACCCATGCAAGGTTTGCACTGAAAATCCGAGGCTAGGTAGGTCTAATTCCTGGAGGCGTTGTTTGACCTTGACTTTGATGGCGGCGGCCGCTGAACGGGTATAGGTAACGATGATTAACTGACGATTATTATTGAGCTTGTGACGAGCAATGGCGATCGCCGCCGCGACGGATAGGCTATGGGATTTTCCAGCGCCGGGAACCGCTGAAACCGCCATTTCTCCGCCATTCCAGTCGGCTAGGGGGCGTTGACCTTCTCGCAGGGATTGCCGGAGTTGCGCTAATGGGTCTGTCAGCATGGTGTTCATCGGTGGGGTTAGTTCAAAAACCATAGCAAAATACCCTAGGGCGGGTCTGGGGTCTCTTGCCGTTGGGCCTTGAGTTGGGCCAGGGTTGCCTCTAGTTGTCGTTGTTTTTCGAGTTGCTGAAATTGCTGGTCTAGGGGGTCGGTGCTGGGGGAGGGCAGGTCCCCTTGGGCTTCGAGTTCCAAAATTTTGAGTTCCATGCGCTCAAAAACACTGCTGGCACTGTTGCGATTCAAGCTGTCACTAATTTCCTGTAATTTCTGGGCGGCGATCGCCGATTTGAGACGGGCTAAATAGAGACTTTTTTGGGTTTTGATGGTGTTATATTTTTGCTCCAGGGTGCGTAAATCCCGCCGGACCCGGTCAATCACCGCCTGTTGTTCACCGAGGGCTTTTTCGAGGGTTTGTTCATGGCTGTGGTAGGCCTGCCAATGGTCTAGGGCTTCTCGCGCCAGGGCTTCGTTATCCTTTTCTAGGGCCAATTGGGCCCGGTCATACCAGCGCTGGGCCGTACTCCGTTGGCTCAGGCGTTGACGCTCTGTACTTTTGGAAATGGCGATCGCCTCGGCCAATCCCCGACGCAGGTCAATCAATTCCAATTCCATCCGCGCCGTCATCTCTTCTAGCAACTGTTCTGGTTCTTGAGGAGCTGATTGGAGATGGGTCAATTGAGAGCGCAGGACACGCCCAATACGCTCAAATAAGTCCATGGTCTGAGGGGCTATTGTGCCTGATTGAGGTTTTGCAACTCTTGAATGAGTTGTTGGGTTTCATTGCCGGTGGTGCCAGCATTACTCCCCTGGTCTCGATTGTAATTCTTGAGCAGGGTTTGCCGCGTTTTTTGATTAAAACTTTGGGGGGCTGGGGGCATGATCTCCTGGGGCAAGGACTGTGGCACTGAGGTAACAACGGATGTATTTGTTGTGTCAACGGGAGCCGGAGGCAAAGCAACCACCGCCGGAGCGGTATTCGCCGGCACTGAAGGTGGTGGCGGCGGGGGCAACGGAGCTGCAACTCCTTGACTAGGGGTATAGACCGGACGAACGGCGATCGCCGGAAGAGAGCGAGGGGGCGGAGCTGTAGGGGCTGGCCCATTGACCGGAGGCAGTACCGAGGGCAATAATCCAGGGGCTTGGGGTTGTAAAGAGGGCGGCAAAATCAGACTAGCCAGGTTTTCGCTGGGAGCCGCAGGAGGCGTTGGCACTTCCACCGCGACGGTGGCGGACGGGGCGGCAGGAACCGTGGGCAGAGCTAATTCACTCAGTCGGTCCAGACTCAAGGCGCTGGTATCGGCCAGGGGACCAAGTTCCGTGGCAGACTGGGCCAGGGAATCTTTGGTAATCGCCGCCGTAGTAGAAACCATAAATTGGTGCCAACTCAAAAGGGTATTGGCCGCAATCAAGCAGAGAATCCCCGCCAAGCTCCAGGGGGTAAGCAATGGCTGAAGCGGAGAAGCCGGCTTCGTGGGGGACACGGGGCGCGAGACAAAATTATAGTCAATACTATCTGTAACCTGAAGTTCCGTCTCGACGGGGGCGAGGGCGGATAGATCGTCGGCACTTACTAATTCAGGGTTGATTGTCGTATCTTCAGCAGTATTATTCGTTTCAGAATGAAATAGATCCGTCATGGCCTGAAAAATTTTGGGGAGATTCTGTGAAGTATCTTAGCTCAAACGCTTAGATTTCTGAAAAATCAAAAATGTTGGCATAGCCAAGCCAAAAGACTGGCATTGAAACGCTCAGGACATTCATCTTGGGGGCAATGACCGACCTTATCCCATTCTTGTAATTCAATACGAGCATTTAATCCGGCTAGCCCCGACGCGAGGCCAACGGGAACCAAGCGGTCTTGCTTCCCCCAAATCAAGAGAACCGGCAGGGTTAGCTGGGGCAAAATCTGTTTGGCTGAGGGGGCAAATCCCGGCTGACGCACCGCCTCACACAATCGACAAAAAGCATCCTCTGCTCCTTCGTCCTGGGGAGGACGGGCAATGATCTCGACTAATTCCCTCGTAACGGCCTGGGGATGGTAATAGGCGATCGCCGTCCAACGTTGAATCACCGAGGGTCTACGCAATAAATAAAACAAGGGTTGAAGCAACCAAGGCGCGGCAATGGCATTTTCCAAACGATTGACCCACTGATACAACCAAGGCGGCAGAAAATCCTGACGCAGGGACACATCCGGCACACTCAACATTACTATCCCCGCCACCATCTCTGGATATTGATAGGCCGCCGTCAAGCAGACCAGGGAGCCGATGGAATTGCCCACCAAGACCACCGGACGATTAATCAATAACCGCCAAAAATCATGGAGTTGCTCTACCCAAAGATAAACGCTGTAATCGGTATTGGCTTTGCGCGAACCGCCGAATCCCAGTAAATCTAGCGCAAAAACACTGGTATGCAAGCCTAATTCAGGAATATTGTGTCGCCAATGCTCGATCGCCGCCCCAAAGCCGTGCAGCAAAATCAAAGGCGGATACTCTTTTTCTAGTTCATGGTTCGGATGCAAAAAGCTATAGCGAGTTTGCCAGCCCCGCCAGATCCAATCCCGCTGTTGACCAATGCGCTGATTCCAAGTCAGAGTTGATTGCGAAGCAAATTCTAATGCCAAGGGTGTGGTTTTTTGGGAGTAAACGAGTTTCCTGATCTTAGAGCTAAAATTAGGGCCAGGAAAAAATCCCTAGAACTTTTCCCCGTATCGTTTGCCCTAACCACGGCGTATTTCTAGCCGGAGTCTTCAAGTTCTCACCATTGACAAGCCAAGACTGAGCGGGGTCAAATAGGAGCCAATGGCTAGGGTCGGGGGTCAACCCCAAGGAACGCAGGGGATTGATGCTCAGGGCTTGCCACAACTCCAGAGCCGTTAAATGTCCAGTTTCCACGAGTCCTTGCCACAAACAAGGTAGAGCCAATTCTAGCCCGATCGCCCCGGGAGGCGCTTCTGCAAAGGCTAAGGTTTTTTCTTCGTAGCTATAGGCTGAATGATCCACGGCGATCGCCGTCAGGGTTCCAGCTTTTACCCCCGCAATCAAGGCTAAACGGTCTGTTTCGTTGCCGAGGGGCGGGTCTAACCTCAGGTTAGGGTCGTAGTTGAGCACATTAGAGGTATTTAGCAACAGGTGCATCCAGGTCGTGCTGGCGGTGAGGGGCAACCCCTGAGCTTGGGCCGCCGCAATTAATTCAACCCCGCGTTGGGTTGATACCCGTAGGAGGTGTAGGGGAGTCGGAATTTCGCTCAAAAGCTCGATCAAAGTGGCGATCGCCGTTGTTTCGGCCATGACCGGCTCCCCCGGTAGACCGCACTGAAGGGCGAGGGTACCATCACGCATCACGCCATTACCGCGCAGGGCCAGATTCACCGGCACTAGGGCCAAGGGCGTTTGCAACGGAGCCAGGTATTCTAGGGCACGGCGCACCAGGGATAAATTCTGAATCGGTTTGCCATCACTAAAGCCGACGACACCAGCCTTGCCCAAATCTGCCAATTCACCCAGGTGATCGCCCTGGGCCCCGAGGGTTAAGCTCCCCCAAAAATGAAACTGAGGCGAGAGGGGCAAATTCAGCAACGCTTGTTTTTGTTGAAGCAAGCTCAGGGTAGCAGGATTATCCAAGACCGGATGTCCATCGGGTAGGAGAGCCACCTGGGTAAATCCTCCGGCGATCGCCGCCTGGGCCAATTGTGCTAGGGTTTCACGGTCTTCGTAGCCCGGTTCTCCACTGGTGCTATGAAGGTCTACCAAGCCCGGTGCCAAGATTAAATGATCTGCAGCCCTGACGGGACTATCGGGAGGACTATCCTCTGATACTCGGTCAATCGCCTGGATCTGATCATTTTCAATCCACACATTAACCCGTTGATCGGTCTGGGTAGAGGGGTCTAACCAGCGGACGCCTTGCAAGTGTTGAGATTCCATTGACATGAGCGTGCTTCAACTTCCAGGGGGCGAAACGCCCCATAAATCCTACCAGAAAACGCTTCTAGGGCTTTGCTTTGGGAACCCCTAGGAAAAATAATCTTTGACGATGGCCAAAATTTGCTGGCTAGCGGTTCCGTTGCCAAAGGGGTTAATCGCATTTGCCATTTGCTCATAGACTATGGGATTACTCAATAATTCCTGGGCGGCGGCAACCACAACGGCGGGGTCTGTCCCAACTAACTTGGCAGTCCCAGCGGCGATCGCCTCCGGTCGTTCGGTGGTTTCTCGCAGGACTAAGACTGGTTTGCCCAAGCTAGGAGCCTCTTCTTGAAGCCCACCGGAATCCGTCAAAAGTAAATAACAGCGTTGAATGGCTCCGACCAACTCGGCATAGTCCAAAGGTTCAGTTAAAAAAACACGGGGATGGGAGCCTAAGGAGGCTTGAATCGGTTCGCGGACGGTGGGATTGCGATGTAGAGGCAACAGCAGAGCTGTATCGGCAAATTGCTCCAGAATTTGCTGAAAACTCTGGATAATTGCCTGGAGCGGTTCGCCCCAATTTTCCCGGCGATGAACCGTTGCCAAAAGGACTCGGTATTGGTTCCAGTCCAACCCGGGCACCGGACAAGAGGGATTTTGGTCAGCAACGGTGAGTAGGGCATCAATGACAGTATTGCCGGTCAGGTGAATCTGCCCGGTTACGCCAGAGCGTTGCAAATTTTCAACCGCCAGGGGAGTGGGGGCAAAATGCAGTTGAGCTAATTGCGAGATCAAGCGACGATTGGCTTCCTCAGGAAAGGGATTAAAAAGATTATCGGTGCGGAGTCCTGCTTCCACATGACCAATGGGAATCTGCTGATAAAACGCCGCTAGGGCAGCCGCAAAGGCGGTGGTGGTGTCTCCTTGGACAATGACCAGGTCGGGTTTATGTTGCTCAAATAGGCCTTCGAGACCTTCCAAACTGCGTTGGGTAATGGAGGTTAGGGTCTGCTTGGGTTGCATGATTTTTAAATCAGCATCGGCTTTAAGCTGAAAAAGCTCCATGACCTGCTCAACCATTTCCCGATGTTGCCCCGTCAAAACGACCGTAGTGTGAATCTCGGGATCTGCCTGAAAGGTGCGAATCAGAGGGGCTAACTTAATCGCTTCGGGGCGTGTCCCCAAAATAATATAAACAGAGGTGGGTCTAGCGGTGCTAAGCATTAGGGACAGATCACGGTAAAATTCATTATTACTTTGACATTCTCTTTTTGCTAATGCAAGAGAACGGAAATTTCTAGTTTTTACGGGCCAGGGCTTGTTATATGCTGCGGTTTAGGAATTGCCCTGATCGCACCATAATTGAGCTATGTATTGAAGCTGAGTCAGTAATTTAAGGAGTGAGACCATGCGGGTTTGTGTGATTGGAACAGGATACGTCGGTCTAGTGACGGGGGTCTGCTTGGCCCAGATCGGTCACCATGTCATTTGTGTTGATAACAACGAAGAAAAAGTAAAATTAATGTCCTCTGGGCAGTCGCCTATCTACGAACCCGGTTTATCAGACTTGATGATCAGTACAATGCAATCTGGGCACCTTACCTTCACCTCCGATCTGGCGCAAGGGGTGAACCATGGTGAAATTTTGTTCATTGCGGTTGGGACGCCGCCATTACCCACGGGGGAAAGTGATACCCGCTATGTGGAAGCCGTGGCTAGGGGCATTGGCGCCCATTTAGATGATTCCTATCGAGTAATTGTCAATAAATCGACGGTTCCCATTGGTTCCGGGGATTGGGTGCGGATGATTGTCCTAGAAGGGGTTAAGGAACGGCTAGGGGAATTAGAAGATGAGGGCAAAAAAGCCTGGGATAATCATTTTGATGTAGTCAGTAATCCAGAATTTTTGCGGGAAGGCTCCGCTGTCCATGACACTTTCAACCCAGACCGTATTGTTTTGGGGGGGAATAGTGAAAAGGCGATCGCCATGATGCAGGAATTATATCAACCCCTCGTCGAACGCCAATTTAGTGACAATCAAGACCGGCCGCCAGTGCCGGTGGTGGTGACGGATCTAAGCTCTGCGGAAATGATCAAATATGCCGCCAATGCCTTTTTGGCCACCAAAATTAGCTTTATCAATGAAGTGGCCAATATTTGTGACCGAGTTGGGGCGGATGTGACCCAAGTCGCCAAGGGCATCGGGCTCGACTCTCGCATTGGCAGTAAGTTTTTGCAAGCCGGTATTGGCTGGGGGGGCTCCTGTTTTCCCAAGGATGTGTCGGCTTTGATCCACACCGCTCGGGACTACGGCTATGTCACCGAAATTCTCAATGCCGCCGTTAATGTCAATAGCCACCAGCGCTTGATTGTGGTGGAAAAACTACAACAGGAGCTCAAAATCCTCAAAGGTAAAGTAATCGGGCTCCTCGGACTTACCTTTAAACCCGACACCGACGATATGCGAGATGCTCCGGCCCTAAATATTATTGAGCAATTGAATCGCCTAGGCGCCAAGGTCAAAGCCTACGACCCGATTGTTTCCCAGTCGGGCCTCAGCCATGGCCTATCCGGCGTACAGATTGAAACTGACCCGGAAATGCTGGCGGATAGCTGCGATGCCCTAGTTTTAGTGACGGAATGGCAGGAATTTCTACGCTTAGATTTCGCCAAAATGAGGAGTGTTATGCACCACAACGTAATAGTTGACGGTCGCAACTTCCTCGACAAGGAAAAACTGCAGCATTGCGACTTCCGCTATGTGGGAATTGGTCGAAATTAATTAGACGAACACGGAGGGACTCGAACCCCCGACCCCCAGGACCGGAACCTGATGCTCTATCCAACTGAGCTACGTGTCCATATACGTCTCTAATCATACCATGGCTGGGAAAGTGTTTGAAAAGTCGGTCGTGCAAAGTTGAGAGACTAATCTTTTAGCCTCTCAACCTTACTAAACTAAAAGATGTTGGCACCATTGAAATCACGGCACTGGATTGCTAACGGGGTATAAGCTAGAAGTCTGTGACAGTAATGATTTGGAGTATTAGATGAGCTGTTGCCCCTATTGCAAGAGCGACAAAACGATTGTTAAAAAAGGGTTCAACCAACGCCAGAGTACCAACCGCCTGCAACGCTATCTTTAGTAGGGGTTGCAACAAGCAATTCAACGACCTCACGGGTACCCCCCTGGCTCGACTTCGCCAATCTTCCGCGCAAGTGGCCAAAGTCATCCACCTGCGCAGTCAAGGCCTCGAAATCCGCACCACGGGGCGGGTGGAAGGGATTACTCACGGGACACGGTCATTCGCTGGGAGCGGCGCTTGTCCGCCCAGGCAGAGGAATGGTCTCCCGCCCCTCCCGCCAACAGCGACCTGACAGTGGAAGGGGACGAGCTTTACACCAAGGTCAAGACAAATCAGCCTACCCATAAAAGTCTCGGTTGGACCCTTACCCTGTTAGCAATCCAGTGCCGCCAAAGTAGGTCAATACTACCCAGAAAGGGCGATTACCAAATTAGGGGGAAGCGATAAACCGGGAGACACTATATTTTGTCACCGCAGAAGACGAACCTTTGGGCTTCAGGGCAGAGTCTGCCAGGCCTGAGTAACCATCCGGCTCAACCAATGGCGTTGTACCGCATCCAGGAGGGGGTCTTCGGCCAAAACTTCCGCCGTCAAGTCTTCGAGGGACTGCCCCTGCTTACGGGCCACATTCACCACTCCGGCGATCGCCACGGCAATCAGTTCTTCATCAATGGGACGCTGACGAAGGGCAATGATTTCCTCGGGACTGGTGGGAATGGCATAGTGCATGGGGGAGAAGGAAGGTTGATGATAAATTAAGGGGAGTGGCCAGTAGCGAAAGCTTAGCAAATTTGACCTGAGTTTGATGCCGTATCTTTTTGACCCTAACGATTAAATAAATAAGTGACTCAAATGCGAGAATTCCTCTACCTTGAAGTTCCCACCCCAGATACGGCGGCCGTGCAAACCTGGTTAACCCAGACCTGGGACGCTCCGGGGCTCAAGCATCCGACTCCCGATGGATTGCGCTTGAGTGCTAGCGCCGGTCACCCGAGTCAGTTATCGATTTTTACCTGGTCGCTTCAGCGTACTACGTATCTCAAATGTGTCCGCTGGGGGGATGCTGCCTTTCCCGATGAAATGACGATCGCGGCTCATCTCCAGCAAGCTCTAGAAAAAGCCTTTCCGCCTAGTTATCCTCAACTACCAGAGATAGACCTGAGCCGACAGACTATTTTTGAGGCATTATCGCCTTTTTATCCTCAAACCGTTCATTATTTCCAGCAATTCCCCCAGGGAGACTACGATCTAACGCGGGTTTATTGGTGGGAAAAACGCTGGCGAGAAAATGCCCGTAACCCCCAAGAACCGAAACAGATTATTTTTGAACATAATAGCCCAGCCGTGTCTGCTAAACCGCCGGAGTATGACCTTATTTATGTTGGTGGAGCCCTGGGGGTTATCCATGCCGCCGTTATGGCCCGGCGCGGCTATCGAGTGTTGTTAATTGAGCGGCTCCCCTTCGGACGGATGAATCGGGAATGGAATATTTCTCGCGGGGAATTTCAACGTTTAATCGACTTGGATTTGTTTACCGCTGTAGAATTTGAGGATCTGATTGCCTGCGAATATGAGGATGGTTTTAATAAGTTTTTTGATGCCTATAATCCTCCCCACCTCAAAGCCAAGGTATTACATACTCCCACGGTTTTAAATATTGCCCTGGATTCTTCCCAATTGCTAGAACGCTGTGGCGAAAAACTCCGGGCCGCGGGGGGAGAAATTTGGGACGAAACGGAATTTGTGCGGGCGGATATTTATCCCGACCGAGTTAGCCTTGATCTAGTTCATCTCTCCTCTGGCTCCCCTAAGCAGGCCGAGGGGCGTTTACTGATGGACGCCATGGGTACGGCATCTCCCATTGCCTGGCAACTCAATGGTACCAAGGCCTTTAGTAGCGTTTGCCCGACGGTCGGAGCGGTGCTGGAAGGGCTTTCAGCCGAAGTCTGGGATGCTCGCTATGGCGATGTCCTCAACTCCCATGGGGATATTTCTCGAGGCCGGCAGTTGATTTGGGAATTATTTCCGGGGGCTGGCCAGGAACTCACCATTTATCTCTTTCATTACCACCAGGTTCACCCCGACAATCCTGGCTCTCTGTTGGAAATGTACGAGGATTTTTTTGCCATTTTGCCGGAATATCGTCGCTGTAATCCTAAAGAATTGCGCTGGAAAAAAGCCACCTTTGGCTATATTCCCGGTCATTTTAGTACCGGCGATCAAGACCGTCGGGTTGCCTATGACCGATTATTGGCGATCGGGGATGCGGCCTCGTTACAGTCTCCGTTAGTCTTTACTGGCTTTGGTTCCTTAGTACGAAATTTAGGAAGATTGACCGAGTTACTGGATACAGCCCTGCACCATGATCTACTGAAAGCCGATGATTTAAATCAGATTCGAGCGTATCAGAGTAATATTGCCGTTACCTGGCTATTCTCCAAGGGAATGATGGTTCCTACGGGTAAAATCCTGCCGCCCCAGCGAATTAACTCTATGCTCAATACCTTTTTTGGGATGTTAGCCGATGCGCCTCCCGGTGTTGCAGATATTTTTATTAAAGACCGTACCACCTGGACATTATTTACTCGTTTGGCCCTCAAAGCCGCCCGAACAAATCCCCGCCTCCTCCTCTGGATTTGGGACATGGCTGGCACTCAAGATTTACTACGTTGGCTCTGGGTCTATTTTGACTTTAGCCGAGACGCTTTTTACAAAACATTATTTAAATTTTGGCTCCCCCAAGGACTGCAAAACGCCCGCCCTTGGCTAGAAAAAAAAGCACCGGCGCTTTGGCTACGGCTCCTCAGCTTTCGCTATCGATTATCCTTGTAATGGAGGAGTTTTTTCATCAGGGGTGTGGGTGAAATGACTGGTAAACCTTGTTAAGCTAGGAAGAAGTCAAGCCAGCCCAGTGATCCCCGGCTCTAAATCCACATATTCTGAATTCTGACAATTTTCAAGTCCTATTAATACAAACGAGAGACCCCTTACGTGTTACACCTACTCTATATTTTGGCCTTCACTGTCATTGCCTTTTTGGCGGTGAGTAATTTAATTCGTAGTTTGATCAGCGTTAGCATGGGGACGCAAAAACGCCCCAGTTTTGGGCAAAGAACCGCAGGAGGAAAGACCTACCATCCTGAAATGTTTGATGACCAGGGCAACCCCATTAATGAGCCTTTATTGGTGATCCGCTCGGTAAATGTGGATGATGCGCGTCAGAAGTTAGATGCTCTTTATAATGCGTCCCCCGAGGTCAACGTCCAAGACCGAGATGATGACATCAATTAGCAACGTCTTTTCGATCTAACGGTGTTGATTCAATGCCAAGGTGCCGGGGGTATTTTCTCCTTGCACTTTGTAGCCACGGCCTGCTAAGGGATTACGGCCAAGGAATTCTGTATCTTGATTGTGCTTGGTTGCCCTAAGCCAGTAAACTTGGCTATAACTGGTTTTTCGTTAGTCTGGGAGGCTTTCGCTTGGACGATACCTATCAAATTTATGTCAATCGGGTGGCCCGCCTCACACTGCCGGCATCCTATCAAAGCCAATTAACGAATATTCAATCCTCACCCAAATTTGAAAAGGGTAAACCCTTGCCATTTCCTGGCTATAGCATCATCACGCCTCCGGCATCGCAAGATTCGACCAATCAAAAGCTCTATGCTCATTTAAGTGAGATTCAGCAAGAATTACTGGCGTTATTTGGCTCTAGTCTCAATCCGGTGCCTCCGGCTAGTTTTCACCTGACGATCGCCGACTTAATCTGGGATGCTCGGTACCAAGAGGCGATCGCCGAAAATTCGAGCTTTGAACGTGAATTAAAAACCTGTATTCAAACTAGCTTCGAGCAATACCATGCCAGTGGGAATAATAGCGGCGTGGTGCAATGGCAAATTTTAGGACTTTTGGTCTTTCCTCGGGCCTTAGGGGTTGCCCTCGTCCCCAGAACTGAAGCGGATTACCTGCCGGTCTTGGAATTACGGCGCCTGCTCTACCAAAACCCTGACTTAATGACCCTGGGCATCGAACAACAATACAACTTTACGGGACATATTACCCTGGGGTATTTTGGAGATAGCCCCTCCTTGGGAGATGAGGGAGGAATAAACAGCAAGCTAGGTCAACTCAATGACCGCTGGTTAGAGCTGGAGCCGCAAATATTGGAGATAAATCAGGTAGAATTTCGATATTTCAAGGATATGACGGATTTTCAACGTCAGCCAGACTATCCTGCCGTTGCCCTGACGTCCTAGGGGTTTGTATGACCGATTCGACGGAACATCGTAAGGCAGACCACATCAAAATTGTGCTTGAACAGGATGTGACGGGCAAAGCGATTACCACTGGATTTGAACGCTATGCCCTGGAACATTGCGCCCTGCCAGAAATAGATCTAGACCAAGTGGATTTGAGTCTCAGTCTCTGGCACAAACGTTTGAAGGCACCCCTGTTAATGAGTAGCATGACGGGGGGAACGGCGATCGCCGCCCAGATCAATTTGTCCTTAGCGGAGGTCGCCCAGCAGTTTGGTATCGCCATGGGGGTAGGGTCTCAACGGGCCGCCCTTGAGCGCCCGGAGCTAGCCTCGACCTTTCGGGTTCGCACTGTGGCCCCGGATATTTTGTTATTTGCCAATCTGGGTGCTATTCAACTTAACTACGGCTATGGACTGGAGGCGGCCCAGCGAGCGGTGGACATGATCGAAGCCGATGCCCTGATTCTGCACCTCAATCCCCTGCAAGAAGCGGTACAAGCCGGTGGCGATCGCCAATGGTCAGGATTAGCCGCAAACATCGAAGCCCTGGTTAAGGCCTTACCGGTGCCGGTGATTGCCAAGGAAGTGGGTAATGGCATTAGTGCTAAGGTAGCGCGTCAATTGCGCGATTGTGGCATTGCGGCCATCGATGTGGCCGGAGCCGGTGGCACCAGTTGGAGCGAAGTTGAAGCCCACCGCCAGACTGACCCGATCGCCAAAAAAATTGCCCATAGTTTTGCCGGCTGGGGTCTGCCCACTGCCGTCAGTTTACAGGAAGTCCTAGGAGCGACCCCAGAGTTGCCTGTTTTTGCCAGTGGAGGAATTCGTACCGGCATCGAAGCGGCGATCGCCTTAAATTTGGGGGCAAGCCTAGTGGGAACAGCCGCGCCTTTGCTGGATGTCGCTAGTACTAATATGGAACGAGTGCATGATCAATTTTCGTCTCTGTTGGCAGAACTACAGATCGCCGCCTTTTGCTCTAATGCCAAAAACCTGACGCAATTACGCCAGGTTCCTCTGCGGGACCGAAAGAGTTGGGCGATCGTCCCCAAATAGGTAGACGGTTGCGAGAGTAGTTTATGAAGACTTGTTTTTGTATCGAGAAGGCGATCGCCTGGTGGAACAGTATCTGAGACTCAAGGCAAAAACCCTACTGTGAGTAAATCACTGATCGCCAGAGATAACCTAATTTAAATTTAGGGGTAATATATGAAAATATTTTTAATCTCTTGGGGTCGAATTCCCCGCCGCTTGCGGCGCTAAAATAAATAAATGAGTGAGTATGTTCATAAAAGCCATAACGTAACAGTTTTGCTATACCATCTAGTTTTTCCAGCGAAGTACAGAAGAGCCGTAT
>JBGSZT010000135.1:0-10740 GCA_041750255.1 Synechocystis sp. | reverse complement strand
ACGCCAAGCCAATAGCCTCGAACAAGCGGCGAGGATGCTCTCAGTTGTCGGCGACAATGCCTTTTTTCAATATGCCTGCCAGCTTTACGGCGAACCCACCGCCCCCCTGCGCTACTTTCCCCTCACGCCCCTAGAACTCGCTCAGAGCATCCGCGATACGATCGACCAACTTACCTCGATCAATATGGACATTGCCACCCCAGACTATCATACGGCTGAAGAAGTGGCTGGAGACATTGAACGCGCCGTCCAAAAGCATTTTGGCCAGTATGCCCCCAAGGTGGAACTAGTGGACAAGCTTTCTGCTAATGCCCTAGCGACGGCGAGTGCAATCAAAATCCGCCGCGACGCTCGCTTCACTGATCGCGATGCCAGCCAACTCTTAAACCACGAGGCATACATCCATGTTGCGACCTCGATCAATGGGAAAGCACAGACTGATCTGCCCATCTTAGCGGCGGGACATCCCGGTACAACGCGAACTCAGGAAGGGCTAGCGGTTTATGCAGAAATTATTAGTGGTTCGATGGAATTAGACCGGATGTGGCGGCTGGCAGATCGGGTATTTGCCATCCAGATGTCAGTTGAGGGGGCGGATTTCCTGGAAGTATACCGTTATTTCCTCGAACGGATTGGCGATCGCGATCAGGCATTTGAGAATGCCCGCCGGGTGTTTCGAGGAGGTGTGATCACTGGCGGCGCACCGTTTACTAAAGATGTGGTTTACCTATTCGGACTGCTGGGAGTCAGCAATGCCATCCGCGCCTTCTTTGCTGCCGGGCGCTCGGACTGCCTGAAGTTACTCTTCTGCGGCAAACTGGATATCATGGACATTCCAGCTCTATGTGAGCTTTATGCAATGGGGCTGTGCAAAGCACCCCGCTATCTACCGCCTTGGATTATTGATTCCCGCTATTTAATGGCCCTCCTGACTTATTCTACTTTCATGAACAAAATGGATATGGAGCCGTTGCTAGCAGTTGCTAAAAAAGTTCTAGAGAGTGCGCCAGTAGTCAAGCTTTAGCTATTCCCTTGTTCTGGTCGGAGCCGTCACCAAGTGTACTATGCCGTCCATGGAGATTGGCTAGTACTCTAGGGCACAAATAAAGCGAGTATTTATGATGTCAAGGGTTTGCCGGTGTAAGTCCACTTAAAAGGCTTAGTCATGGTGCAGTTAACAAGATACTTTGAGTCATCACAAGGGTTTTAGCGACATCTATAGCCGTTGCCAGTTAGGTTAGGACGTTTTGACGATACCTATGCTTCTAAAAAACCCGATCCATCCGTCCTAATGATCTTGGCAGTGGCCATAACACCCTAATCTGGCTTTTGATAAGCTCGGATCATGGCTTGAGTGCCTTGGCGATCGCCAAGGAGATAAAAAAGGAACGAGGTTTTACGGTCATGCCAATGTCCAGCCCAACGAAGCGCATTTTAACCCTAACTTATCAAAGTATGGCAGGCGATCGTCGCAGTGGTTTAAATACAATGCAAACAAAAAGACGAAAGCTAAACTTGCCAGATAACTCTCTCGCCCACGGCTCCATCGGATGCGATATAGTCATCTCATTGACTGGCTAATGATATTATTTGCCCCCGGCGATCGCCTATTGTTCCGTTGCTAGCACAGCATTATTTTCATGCAGTACCAACCCTTTCAATCCTTGCCTACCCGACGATTCAAGAGCGGAGACCTGATTTTTACCGAAGGTGACGAGGGAGATTTTGCCTACATCTTAGAAGATGGGAAAGTTGAAATCTGGACAATGATTCAAGGAGAGCGTCTGGTTCTCAATGTCATCGAGCGGGGGACTTTATTTGGCGAGTTGGCATTGGTAGACCGACAACCCCGTTCCGCCTCCGCTTCTGCCTTGAACGATTGCACCTTGGCCGTTGTCACCAAAGAACAAGTTAACCAACGTGTCCAGGAAGCTGACCCTATTTTACGGATGTTATTGCTGGTAGTAATGCGCTATTTTCGCTCAGAAACCAGCCATTTTCGGGGTGGTAAGCCAGAAAGTTCCAAAGAAGCAGAGGCCACGGAAACTCTCTATCCTGAGGTCACGCTTCAAAACGACCTATCGAACCGTATTACTGATGCAGTAGATCTGATCCGTATGGAAGCAGAATTACGGGAAGCCTTGACGCAACAGCAATTTCACCTCGTCTATCAACCCATTATTAATCTAGCTGCCCATCGCATTGATGGTTTTGAAGCCCTGATTCGTTGGCAAAGCCCGACCCGAGGCTTTGTGCGTCCCGATGCCTTTATCGCCCTTGCCGAAGCCACATCACTGATTATTCCCATCGGTCAATGGGTACTCAAGCAAGGGTTAGAGGATCTGCGTTTGCTCGAAAAAAACAGCCCATTTCCCCTCTGCATGAGCTTTAATATCGCCAGTCGCCAGATTGATGTGCCAGATTTTATTCCCTGGCTCTTGAATGCCGCCCAGGATGCTGGCGTTAAGCCCAGTCAAATTAAGTTGGAAATTTTGGAGCGTACTCTCTTTGACCGAGAGCGGGCTCTGGCTTGGGTTCAAGCCTGCCGTGCTGAAGGGATTAAGTTAGCCTTAGATGATTTTGGCACGGGTTATTCTAGCCTACAATATCTAAACGAGTACAATCTGGATAATGTCAAAATTGACAAATCCTTTGTCCAAGGTCTCGAAAATAATCTTAATAGTCAAAGTATCTGCCGCGCTGTGGTCAATCTATCCAGCGCCTTGAGCATGACGGTGGTGGCCGAAGGAGTCGAAACCGAAGCTCAGCTCAATAATCTGCGAGAGATAGGATGCACCTATGGTCAGGGTTACTTTTTTGCTAAACCTTTACCCCTGGAGCGGGCGATCACCTGGTGTCAAGACTTTAACCGAGTTCTCCAGACCCGCTAGAATAAGACATTGAGCAATATTGACCCTAGGGGGAACAAAAGATTGGCCATGAGTGAACGAACCTTATTCGATAAAGTCTGGGATGCGCACACCGTCACCGTTTTACCCTCTGGGCAGACGCAACTCTTTATCGGACTCCATCTCATTCACGAAGTCACCAGTCCCCAGGCCTTTGCCATGCTCCGCGAGCGGGGTTTGAAAGTTTTGTATCCTGATCGCACCGTGGCGACGGTAGATCACATCGTCCCCACCGAGAACCAAGCCCGACCTTTCCACGATGCCCTCGCCGAAGAAATGATCCAATCCCTAGAGCGCAATGTAACAGAACAGGGCATTCCGTTTTATCCCATTGGCTCTGGCAACCAAGGCATTGTCCATGTCATCGCCCCCGAACAGGGACTGACTCAGCCTGGCATGACTATCGCCTGTGGCGACTCCCACACTTCCACCCACGGGGCCTTTGGGGCGATCGCCTTTGGCATTGGCACCTCCCAGGTGCGAGATGTCTTGGCCTCTCAAACCTTAGCCTTGGGCAAACTCAAAGTCCGAAAAATTGAAGTCAATGGCCAACTTGCGCCGGGTGTCTACGCCAAGGATGTCATCCTACACATCATCCGTACATTAGGAGTGAAAGGCGGCGTGGGCTATGCCTATGAGTATGCCGGTTCCGCCATCGCCGCCATGTCCATGGAAGAACGCATGACCATTTGTAATATGGCGATTGAGGGTGGTGCCCGCTGTGGCTACATCAATCCCGACCAAATTACCTTTGATTATCTCGAAAATCGAGATTTTGCCCCCAAGGGTTCTGATTGGGAGCAGGCCGTTGCCTGGTGGCAGAGTATCGCCAGTGATGCTGATGCGGTCTATGATGATGTCGTCTATTTTGATGCCCAGGCAATTGAACCCACGGTGACCTGGGGCATTACCCCTGGCCAAGGTTTGGGCATTAGTGAACGTATTCCTAGTCCCGATCGCCTTGACCCCGACCAACAGGCGATCGCCGTTGAAGCCTACCAATACATGGGCCTAGAGCCAGGGCAACCGATTAAAGGCACCAAAATTGATGTTTGCTTTGTCGGTAGTTGTACTAATGGACGACTCAGCGACCTGGAAGAAGCCGCTAAATTTGCCCAGGGTCAACGGGTCGCACCAGGGGTTAAAGCCTTCATCGTGCCGGGGTCCGAGCGGGTAAAACAACAGGCCGAAGCCGCCGGATTAGACAAAATCTTCATTAATGCCGGGTTTGAATGGCGCGAAGCGGGCTGTTCCATGTGCCTAGCCATGAACCCCGACAAACTTGAGGGCAATCAAATCAGTGCCTCCTCCTCCAACCGTAACTTTAAAGGCCGCCAGGGATCCTCCACGGGGCGTACCCTATTAATGAGCCCAGCCATGGTCGTCGCGGCGGCGATTCGAGGAGAAGTGAGCGATGTGCGGGACCTATTAACCGTCTGAGTACTTTTTTGTATCCGAAGAAAGATGAATGCGTCAGACCAAGCCAAGGGACTAGAAATTACCAGCAAAATTGCGGCCGTTGTTCACCTGTTTAGAACTCAATTTCCTGATGCCCGGTGCGACCTCAAGCCTTGGCGTAACGACCCCAACACCCAGGAATTCGTTGACCCCGATTCCATTGATATGGCCTTTCATCTGCCGGGCTGGAGTCCTCGTTACCAAAGCCGCAGTATCTTAGTGCAAATTCGCTTCCACTCAGACCCGATTGATCATGCTCAATCTCTCATTGGCATTGAAACCATCGGCATCAACCACCAAGGGCAGGCCTGGCGACTCTCCACCGTGGACAATTGGCAAGTGCTGGGGCCCTATTTACCAGCGATGGATATTAGAGAAAAGCTACGGCACTTTACCCAAGAGGTCTTCGCCCTATTCCAACCGACTCAAATTTCCTAGGAAAAAGGAGGTGAAGGAGATGCTGAACTTGCCTAGACCACAATAAACCTCAAGCTGTCAATACCCCACGCGGGTGTTCCTGCGACAGGCTGAGAACAAGCCCGTGGAGAGTATTGTTGTCGCTGGGGTTAGTCTTTACAATCGTCATCCTTATCGCCTGGACATTTGCCGTTATAAACGGTTTGACTGTCCTGAGGGCTAGGGGGTGCTGCACTTACCATTGCTTCAATGCCCAGGGTAAGGAGCAGGGCGATCGCCAGACTGGTGACTAGGTTACGTTTCATGGGTTCATCTCCTGATCACTTCCTGACACACCGAGACCAAGTAAAAGAGTTGAATTACTCTCTACACCATTAAGCTTAGAGAAACCAATAAAGGATGTCAGTCCCATAATCATTCGGGGTATCCAATCCACAACATAGAATAAAAGGGAAAAAAAGGGAGTCGCGTTCAACTTAAATCGATCTTAGCCGAAGACGTTTGACTCCTAGGGATAGGGCGAAACTAATGACAAAATAAACCACCGCGACAAAACTATACATTTCAATCAAACGACTATCCCGTTGGGCAATTTTGGCGGCGGCCCCCAAAAAATCCGTCCCAGAAATGACATAAACCAAGGATGTATCCTGAAAAAGAACAATCACCTGGGTTAATAAAACTGGCACCATATTACGCCAAGCCTGGGGCAGGATAATATAGCCCATTTGCTGGGGATAGGTGAAGCCAATCGCCTTTGCGGCCTCCACTTGCCCTGCTGGAACCGAGAGAATTCCCGCCCGGATAATTTCACAACAATAGGCCATTTCAAAGAGGCTAAAACTAATCAGCGCAGTTTGATCCGCTCCAATCGCCAGGGGTTGGGGGGAGCCCGTGAGCCATTGCCCCAGTAATGGCACCAAAAAATAAAACCAAAAAATCACCAGTACTAAGGGAATTGAGCGCATTAGGTTGACGTAGAGAGTTGCGCTCCCGCGTAGGATGGCATTATCTGAGAGGCGAGCCAGGGCTAAGCCAGACCCCAAGATAGTTCCCACGGTCATGGCAACCATGGTCAAAAATAACGTGTATTTCATTCCCTGCCAGAGATAGGGCAAGGATTGCCAAATTACGCCGCCGTCAAACTCATTCACGCTAGTCTCCCTGAATAATCAGTGCCTATGCTTTTTGGGGTCGATCAAAACTTATCACTAAAAATCGCTCCCAGCTCTAAGTCTTGGAAGCGATAATTTAGTTTGATTAATGGCGGGAGGCGGATTTGAACCACCGACCTTCGGGTTATGCTTACCAACTACAACTTTCGTTGCCTGAACTTTTCAGTTTGTGGTCTGGACTTTCTCTTCACCCTCAGCGCTTCTGTTAGGGTGTCTCCCATTAAGTCTCTACACCTTCCTAAAATCTAGGTTGTTTTAGGCTTGGCTCGGGATTACCAGTTTAAAGGCTTCCCCGAATTTGAGAGATAATCACGTACAGATTTCTCCGTACGCAGCCCTGTTTTGCAAGATAAGATGCCAAGCGCCTCGATACTCGGATGATCTTGGCTTTCTTTGGCGTTTATCGGCTTCGACTAGGTGAATTTCACTGCCGTAGTCAATAAACACATTCACCGGAAAAACATAGAAGAAATCAAGCTCTTGGATATAGACTAGGGCAAAGTCAAAATCAGTTTCACCATAAGGTTGTCTGACCATATTTCGCCGATTTGTTTTGGTTCTACGATTATCGACAACATAGTTGCCGGTTTTCTCGCTGAGCCAAGAACTTTTAACCTGTATCCTCAGGAGAAGCCCCTCAACATCAAAGACCATATCGTAAGATAATCTGTCTCCAATCGGTCTTAGGACTCCCCAACCATTTTTCAAAGCTTGAAATATGGCGGCTTGTTCTGCGATGTCTCCCTTAAGCTTAGTGCTAGTGGTTTTCATCTTGCGACTTGAGCCCGACGAGCTACCAGACTGCTCTATCCCGCGTCGCCTTTATGATTATAACCACGTTTTTTAGATTTTGGCAATTTTTTCTAACTATTTCTCTAGCGGCGATCGCCTGGAGTCAATGTTGGGTTTAGCCGGATGTGGGATAGGGTGGGCTTGCATCCACTATAATTCGACAATTATTACCTAAAATTATCCTTTCCCCATGGCTATGCTGATCCCCCGCCCCGAAATTCCTGACTCTGCCTGGAAACGTGCCCTAGGCAAGGGATGGGACCAGCCCTACACCGTTCGTTATGCCAGTAATTTAGATGATGGCCCTTGGCATGGGATGCCCCTCGGTGGCTTTGGGGCGGGTTGTATCGGGCGATCGCCAAAGGGAGACTTTAACCTCTGGCATTTGGATGGCGGGAATCATGTCTTTAGGAGCCTGTCCGCTTGTCAGTTCAGCATTTTTGAGCAAGCCGAAGGCGAAGACGCCCAAGCCTACGCCCTCTCGACCCAAGCCCCAGAGGATGGCAATCTATCGCGTTGGCAGTGGTATCCACAGGAAAAAGGAACCTATTCAGCCCTTTATCCCCGCAGTTGGTATGAGTACCAAGGGGTGTTTAAGAGTGAGATTATCTGCGAACAATTTTCGCCGGTCTGGGGTAAAAATTACCAAGAAAGTAGTTATCCTGTTGCTGTCTTTGATTGGACGTTTCATAACCCCACCGATAAACCCATTATTCTCAGTCTGCTGGTGACCTGGCAAAATACCGTCGGCTGGTTTACCAATGCCATCAAAACTCCGTCGGTGAAGGTGCGGGATGATGGCAGTCCCGTCTACGATTACCAAGCCCGCTGGGGAGACAGTACGGGCAATTTCAACCAGTGGATTGAAGATAATTATCGGGTGGGATGCCTATTTAATCGCATTCAACTCCATGATGAAATTGAAGAAGGCGAAGGGCAAATCTGTGTGGCCAGTGTGACCAATGCCAGCCAGGAAGTCTTTTATCATGGACGCTGGAATCCCAGTGGTGATGGGTCGGAGATTTGGGACTTGTTTGCGACCAATGGCTCCCTGCCCGATCACCAAGATGAAACTCCGGCGGAACCGGGAGAACAAATTGCCGGAGCGATGGCGCTTCGCTTTACCATTCGTCCCGGTCGTACCCGCAAAATTCCGGTGATTTTAGCCTGGGATTTACCCATTACCGAGTTTGCCGAGGGCATCAAATATTATCGGCGTTACACCGATTTTTATGGACGCAATGGTCAAAATGTCTGGTCTATGGTTCGCACTGCCCTCAAACATGGCGATACTTGGCGGGAGCAGATTCAGCAGTGGCAAAATCCCATCCTCAAGAATCCAAATCTGCCTAATTGGTTCAAAATGGCGTTATTTAATGAACTCTATCTGTTGACCCAGGGCGGAACTCTCTGGACTGCGGCGGCGGAAACGGCTCCGGTGGGTCAGTTTGGGGTCTGTGAATGTATGGATTACCGCTGGTACGAAAGTTTAGATGTGCGCCTCTACGGTTCCTTTGGCTTGATGATGAATTGGCCCCGTTTGGATAAGGCCATTTTGACGGATTTTGCTCGGGCCATTCCTCGCCATGACCCCACACCCCGCATTATTGGTTATAACCGCGCCTCTGCCATCCGCAAAGTTCAGGGAGCAACGCCCCACGACCTGGGAGCCCCCAACGAACACCCCTGGGAAGAGACCAACTACACCAGTTATCAAGACTGTAATCTCTGGAAAGATTTGGGTAGTGATTTTGTCTTGCAAGTCTACCGAGATTTTTATCTCAGTGCGGAGCCGGATTATGAGTTTTTGGGGGATTGTTGGCCCAGCGTGGTGGAGACCTTAGCCTATCTCAAAACTTTTGATTTAGATGAAGATGGCATTCCCGAAAATTCTGGAGCCCCAGATCAAACTTTCGATGATTGGCAACTTAAGGGCATTAGTGCCTATTGTGGAGGGCTTTGGATTGCGGCCCTCGAAGCGGCGATCGCCATGGGAGAAATTTTAATGGCCCATCCGCCCACGGAAACATCTTTGAATGTAGAAGAAATACAAACGGCGATCAGCAATTATCGCCACTGGTTAGCCCAATCGAGGGCCATTTACCATACAACCCTCTGGCAGGGAGACTATTACAAACTCGACAGCGAAAGTGGTTCCGAGGTCGTAATGGCTGATCAGCTCTGTGGTCAATTCTATGCCCGTTTATTGGGACTGCCGGATGTGGTGGAGCCGGAGTACGCCGACAAAACCCTTCGTACTGTGTATGAGACTTGTTATCTCAAATTTG
This sequence comes from Synechocystis sp., assembly GCA_041750255.1. Taxonomy (GTDB): domain Bacteria; phylum Cyanobacteriota; class Cyanobacteriia; order Cyanobacteriales; family Microcystaceae; genus Synechocystis. The sequence goes on along the minus strand of JBGSZT010000135.1, from coordinate 1,701 downwards.
CTGGGGGCAAAGTGGGCGCGGCCAATGGACTGATGCCCGATGGTAGTCCCGAAAATCCTGACGCAACCCATCCCCTAGAGGTTTGGACAGGGATCAATTTTGGTCTGGCTGCCTTTTTGGTGCAAATGGGCAGGGCATCCGAAGCCCTACAATTGACGGAAACCGTGGTACGCCAAATTTATGAGAATGGATTGCAATTTCGTACCCCCGAAGCCATCACTGCCACGGGAACCTTTCGGGCTAGCCACTATCTCCGAGCCATGGCGATTTGGGGAATTTATGGTCAACTGATAGGCTATGTCATGCCGGATGTTTCTATCCCCCTCAGCGAGGATTTTTGAGCTGATGTAAGAGCCTTGACACCAAAGACTTAAAGGCAAATATCCCTCTTTCGTCAGTCTAGGCAGAAGAATAACAAAATACGTCCCATGAATTCACCAAATACTTTAAGCGATCTAGTTTATTAACCTTGTTGAAAAGCTTAGTTAATTCATCTAAAATATGGGCGAATAGAAATACTTTTATCCACTTTTTGACAAGATTTATTGCATTGAGTACGGAAATGACTAGTCTGAGATTATTTAACCATTTTTTGGCTCTCCCGACTTTTGGGTTGAAAATGTATAATCAGATACCATTTGGCATCATTGTGAACGCTGAAAGCCTTGTGGAAAAAGGCATAAGCAAGTTTTATCACCCTATACCCAGAAGAGCCCATTTTTTCCACCCTTCTTCTTTGCTCCATTTCTCATGCTTGTGATGATACTTTGGCGTTGGATTTACTGTCGGGTTTAAATCTTCCTCGTAAAGGCAAATCATACAATATGCACACATCACTAACTCCCACCATTTTTGGATTTGTTCGTAATGAGTTACCCTAAAGTTTGCCCATCCTAATTCGCTTTTACATTGTTTAAATCCATATTCTATCCATGCTCTTATTCCATATATTTTACCAACTTCTTCATATTTAATATTTGGTATTCGAGTCATCACAAACCACCCTTCTTTTTTCTCTTTTTCTGCTTTAATTTCCCAATATCTTACTTCTCCTCTTTTTTCATAAATTATTTCTCTTGTACACCTATTTTCCTGCTTTTTATCCCATCTTATGTGGTCAAACCTTCTCCACTTATTTGCCCTCACTTCAGCACCCTTCGGAAGCCATACTCCATGATTGCTGAGGATTGCCACTGCATATTCTATTCCTAATTCCTCTATCGTTTCTATGAACGTACTATGGCTTTCTCCGTATAAGCTATCTGATACTATTTTTTTTATTTTAAATCCACTTTCTTCCAGTTCTCTTATTATTTCTACTGCTAATTCCGTTTTTGTTTTGTATTCATCTCCCTCTTTTAATCTTTCTCTTGGTTTAAATACCTTAGATTTTAACGGAAACGTTACCCCATCACAATAACCATAGGCATTTACTGACAGTATGCCATTTTCTACTTTTCCTAAATTACCTATGTATTGTCTTTTTACATAATCGGTCTGGGGACTGGCGGTTAATCCCGATGGCCAGACCATTGCGAGTAGTAGATTTGACTGCACAATTACAGCAATTTTCTATCAAACGCGCCACGGAAAAGCTATCTAAAAGGCTCAAAATAGAGACCACAATGTTGGAACCAGTTAAGAGCATTTTCATCAGTAATGGCATTGATAGCATTAGTAATGGCTTCGTTAAGAGCCTCG